>DATHGL010000412.1:0-5788 GCA_035317625.1 Gemmatimonadales bacterium
TTCGCTTGGGCCTCATCCTGGAACCACCGCACCGTATCGGCTTCCTCACGCAGCGAGTAGCTGATCGTGGCCGTGGCGACCGGCTGGCCGGCCACCTCGGCGTCGCCCTTGACCCCAACGGATCCGAAGCGAATGCTCGAGCGGCGCACCTGGCGCGCCTCCGACGTGTCGATGGTCGAGAGGGTGAGGCGGGCCAGGACCTCGTCGAGGAACGCTTCGAATTCCTCACGCGTCACGGGCTCGGCGAACTCGAGCCGTTGGATGCCCGCCTGTGCCAGCCGGCGCGACCAGTCCCACGCTTTGAGCTCGCGCAACGGCAGGTTCCCGAACACGATCTCGTCGCCGAGAAAGGTGAACAGCGGATGCGGCGCGGCGTCTTGAAGGTCCCGTAGCTCGCGGAACGCGTCGTCGATGGCCCGTTCCCGTGCGGGATGCCCCGCGGCATAGAGCGTCATGGCGGCCAGGGCGTGGGCGAACGCCGCCAGAAAACCCGCCGGGCCGCTCACGCTCGCCGTCCCGGACCCGCGGCCGCGCGGATGTCCCCATCGCGCGACGCCGCGGCGCGCGTCAGCACGGCCCGCGCCCGCGCGTCGCCCTGCCAGCCGGTGGCGAGCGCCGCCAGTGCGACCAGCACCTCGGGCGACTTGGGAGGGAGCTTCTCCCGGCCGAACAGCGTCCGGCCCGCCGAGGTCAGCCGCAGCAACGTCGCGAGCGCCGCCGGCGCCCGGCCGTGGCCCAAGGCGCGGATGGCCAGCACGCGCAAATCGGTCGGCATGGTCCGGTCCATAGCGCGGCCGGTCAGCGCCGGGACCGCGCCGTCAGGACAGCTCTGGAGCGCCACGGCCAGGCCGAGGGCGAGCCGCAGCGTACGCGGATCCGGATCCTGGAGACCCGCGGCGAGCGCCCCGTCCCGTTCGAGCGGCAGCTTCACCTGAAGCTTGACGGCTTGCCAGCGCACGCGCGCATCGGCGTGGTGCAGGTAGGCGGCGGCCGAGAATCCCTCGGGCAGCGGGGACAGGTCCTCGAGCAGCGCGAGCAGGTTCCGGGTGACGTACCAGCGCGAGTCGTCGAGCCGCTGGATCGCGGTCGGCGCGACAGCCGGCCCCATCTTGGCGAGCTGCGCCAGCAGCCCGCGCCGCGTGCCGCGCGATTCGGACGTGGCGAGCGCGTCGAACAGCGGCACGGCGGCGGCCACGCCGACGCGCGGCACCAAGCGCTCGAGCGTCTTGAAGTCGACCGGCTCGCACGCGGCGAGCTGCCGCACGACGTCTGCCGTGGCGATCCGAGCCCACACGGCCGCCGCCGTCCATTGCGACTCCGGCACCTCCGCCAGGTGGTCGAGCAACGGGCCGAGCCGTCCCTCCATCACCACCCGCGTGGCGGCGTCGAGCACCCGCTGGCTGACGGTATCCACCTCGAGCGCCATGGCGACGATCCGATCCGGCTCGGTCGGGTGCGCGTCCGGGTCCGGGGCCGCGGACGGCGGCGCCGCGCGCGACATGCGCTGCAACGCCGCCCCGTACGCGCCGGGGTTCGGGTCGGGCAAGGTCCAGTCCTGGAGCAGACGGCGAACCTGGTCGCGCAGCGCCGCATCCGCCTGCGGCCGGACCGCTTCGGCACCCGTCTCCGCGTGGGCAGCCAGCTTCGACAGCATCCGGACCAGCGAGTGGGAGATCGTCTGCTGCGAGGAATCGGCCGCCGCCTGCACGATCTCGAGCACGGCGTCCACGGCCATGCCGTCGGTCGAGTCGGAGACGAACTTGCGCCGCTGCACAAAGTCGCCGCCCATGTCGACCAACCGCCGCAAGGTTTCGGGCTTGAGCGCACGGATCAGCCGAGACGTGCGGCGCCGCAGCGCCACCGCTTCCGCGCTGCCCGCGGTCTTGAGCTCGCCCGCGATCTGCAGCAGATAGCCGACGATCACTTGATCGTAGGCCGCGGCATCGGTCTTGGGGTGTGCGTCGATCGCCCGGGCGATGGCCGCTGGCTCGGTCGACGGCGCGCGCTCGTCGCCGGCTTGAGCGGTCAGGGCGGCGCGGGCCAAGCCCACCCACAGCTGCGCGGCCCGCGCCCCGCCTTCGGAGGCGGCCGTCCCCTCGTCCGCCAGCTCGAGGCGCTCGTAGGTGAGCGGGTGCAGCTGCACCTGCGCCCATGCGCGCAACCGTTCGGGTGGGCCGAGCCCGAGCGGTTGTCCGCTGCGCTCGGCCTCTACCGCCAGGGTTTTCAGGACGTCGGCCACCTGGGCCTGTTCCACGCCGCGCCGGAACGTGATCGCCCCCAGGTGGTGACGGTGCAACCGGCCCGCCAGCTCCGCCAGGACCGGGTGCTTGGGATCGGTCGCAACGCCTTCGATCACCAGCTGCTGGCTCGCGACCCCCAGCGATAAGGTGGATCGGTCCTCGAGCAGCAACGCGGCGCGCCGGGTGACCGCTGCGGCCGCCGGGCCGAGGGACGGATGCCCCAGCGGATACATGGCGTGCTTGTGCAGGGCGATCGACAGCTCGATCAGAAAATCGCCGAGGTCGCGTGACAAGCTCGCGCGCTCGCCGGTGGGAGCAGGCATATGGGAGAATAAGGCGGCAGGGTGGACGTCGGCTAGACGCGCAGACGCAACAGGGGATAACAGCAAGGAGGGAGCAGAGAACCCCTGCTCCCTCCAGCCCGTTCACCCCTGTGTGTCTGTGCGTCTGTGCGTCTAGTTCTTAGTACATGCCGCCCATGCCGCCACCACCCGGCATCGGAGGCGCCTTCTCCTTCTCCCTCTTTTCCACCACGACACATTCGGTCGTCAGCAGCAGTCCCGCGATCGACGCGGCGTTCTGCAGCGCCGTGCGGGTGACCTTGGTCGGGTCGATGACGCCGGCCAGCACCAGGTCTTCATACTCGTCCGTCTGGGCGTTGTAGCCGTAGTTCAGCTTGGCCGACTCTTTCACCTTGCCGACGACGATCGACGCCTCGGCCCCGGCGTTCTGGGCGATCATCCGGATCGGCTCTTCCAGCGCGCGCCGGACGATGTCGACGCCGATCTTCCAGTCCTCATCCGGTGCCTTCACCTTCTCGAGCGCCTTCTGGCAGTACAGCAGCGCCACGCCGCCGCCCGGAACGATGCCCTCCTCGACCGCCGCGCGCGTCGCGTGCAACGCATCCTCCACGCGCGCCTTCTTCTCCTTCATCTCGGTCTCGGTGGCCGCGCCCACATTGATGACCGCGACGCCGCCCGCGAGCTTCGCGAGCCGCTCCTGCAGCTTCTCCTTGTCGTAGTCGGACGTGGACTTCTCGATTGCGGCCTTGATCTGACTGATGCGGCCCTGGATGTCGACCTGTTTCCCCTTGCCGCCGATGATGGTGGTGTTGTCCTTGTCCACCACGATTCGCTTGCCCTGGCCCAGATCGCCGAGCACGGTGTTCTCGAGCTTGAAGCCCAGCTCCTCGGAGATCACCTTGGCCGACGTGAGGACCGCGATATCGGTGAGCATTTCCTTGCGCCGGTCGCCGAAGCCCGGGGCTTTCACCGCGCACACCTTCAGCGTGCCGCGCAGCTTGTTGACCACCAGCGTCGCCAGCGCTTCGCCCTCCACGTCCTCGGCGATGATGAGCAGCGGCTTGCCCGACTGCGCCACCTTCTCGAGCACCGGGAGCAGGTCCTTCATGGCGGAGATCTTCTTGTCGTGCACGAGCACATAGGCGTCCTCGAGCACGGCCTCCATTTTCTCCGGATCGGTGATGAAGTAGGGGGACAGATAGCCGCGGTCGAACTGCATCCCGTCGACGGTCTCCAGCGTGGTCTCGAGGCCTTTCGCCTCCTCCACCGTGATCACGCCGTCCTTGCCGACCTTCTCCATCGCGTCCGCGATCTTGTCGCCGATTTCCCTGTCGCCGTTGGCGGAGATGGTGCCGACCTGCGCGATCTCCTTGCGGCCCTTGGTGGGCACGGAAATCCGCTTCAGCTCCTCGACCACCGCCTCGACCGCTTTGTCGATGCCGCGCTTCAGCGACATCGGATTGACGCCCGCCGTGACCGACTTCAGGCCCTCACGGAAGATCGCCTGCGCCAGCACGGTCGCCGTCGTCGTGCCGTCGCCTGCGAGATCCGAGGTCTTGGTCGCCACTTCCTTCACCATCTGGGCGCCCATGTTCTCGATCTCGTCCTCCAGCTCGATCTCCTTGGCGACCGTGACGCCATCCTTGGTCACCGTGGGGTTCCCGAACTTCTTGTCGATGACGACGTTCCTGCCCTTGGGGCCGAGCGTGACCTTCACCGCCTCGGCCAATTGGTCCACGCCGCGCTTCAAGCGGGCGCGGGCCTCAACGTTGAACTCCAGATGCTTTGCAGCCATGTCCGTTGCCTCCTAAGTAGATCTCAGCCGAGCTTGGCGATGACGTCGGATTCCTTGATGAGGATGACTTCCTCACCCTCCAGCTCCACTTGGGAGCCGCTGTACTTCCCGTACACGACCCGGTCCCCAACCTTGAGCTCCATCGGGACCATGTCCCCCTTCTCCCGGCGCCCGGGACCTACCGCGATCACGTCGCCCTGGATCGGCTTCTCCTTGGCCGTGTCGGGGATGTAGAGACCGCCCTTCATCGTCTCCGTCTCCTCGAGCGGCCGGATGGCTACCCGATCCGCGAGCGGGAAGATCTTGAGCTTCGTCTTCGCAGCCGTTGCGGTTGCCATTAGCGTTCGACCTCCACGTCGGTACCTGTTCGTAAGTGCTTGTGGGACAATGTTATTAGCACTCTCGTTCTGTGAGTGCTAAACCAACAGGAGGGAATCTCTCCCTCCAGGCGGGGCATGTCAAGGGGGCGATACTGGGCGCCGCAGCGTGGCCGAGGCAACGAGGGAATCGACGACGGCCCGGGCGTGGTCCGCCGCCGTGGCGCCCAGCGCATCGAGGGGCGCGGAGACCGCCACGACGATCGTCCCGGTCCGCGTGTCCGCCAACCGCACGTGCAGCCACGTGAGGGCCGACGCCTCGGTCTCGCGGAACGTGAACGCGAGCAGGTACGCGGTGGGCTGACTCCCGCCGCGCACGCGGTCGCGCACCCGGAACCCGTGGTGCCGCAGCCCCGCGGCGATGCCCTGCGCCAGGGAGTCCCGGCGTGTGATGAGGATGTCGTAGCCTCGCAGGGCGGCGGGCTGCTCGTAGCGGGTGGGGGGAGCGCAGGCGAGAACGACATACGACGCTCCGACGCATAACCCGACGCGACGTTGTACGACGCTATGTTGTACGAGACGGATTGCGGCCCGGGGCGCGCTTACGACGCACCGTCGTAACGTCGTGTATCTTCTCACGGGATTATTCTCCGCGCTCCCACCCAGCGATCGAGCCAGTAGCCGCCTTCGGGGTCCTGGGGATAGAGCCGGGAGAGCTTCACTCCGCGGCTGGAGCTGTGGATGAACTTGAGCTCGCCGACATACATCCCGACGTGCGTCACCCCCGCGCCAGGGCGCGCTGAAAACAACAGGATGTCTCCCGGCCGCAAGACGTCGATGAGGGGCGTCACCTCGGCACCGGCGCGCGCCTGATCGCGGCTCATGCGCGGCAGCCGGATGCCGTGCTGCCCGTAGGCGTATTGGATCAACCCCGAGCAATCGAATCCGTTGTCCGCGGTGCCGCCCCAGATGTAGGGCGTCCCGAGAGACTCCAACGCCGTTTGCACCACGTCGGCGGCGTTCCCCGTGATGGTGGCGGGAGCCTCGTTAGGTGGGAGCCGGGGGAGGGGAGGCGGACCACCGCTCGGCCCTCCCGTCTCCCGCCTCCCGAGTCCCAGACTTACCCCGACCACG
>DATHGL010000413.1:0-3752 GCA_035317625.1 Gemmatimonadales bacterium
CGCTCGCCGTCCGGTACCCGAAACCGGTGGCCGAATACGAAGCCGTCCCCCCGGCGGACGCGGCCGCGCTGGGCATCCGCATCGGGATCATCGCGCGTGAGGAGGCGCGCGACGCGTGGAAGGTGGCCCGGACACGGTTCCCCGAAGATCGGAGCGGTCAGCTCACCCATCAGCTGGCGATGAAAGTGTCCGATTCCGAGTGGCACAAGCAGTTGTCCAAGCTCGGCGAGACGGCCGTCGGAGAGGAGCAGCCGTATTGGATGGTGCCGTTCGAGAACTACAAGACGTTCTGTCCGTATCTCGTGGGGAGCTATGACCGAGTGGCCGACGAGATTGCCCGCTACGTCGGGGTGGGTTACCGAACCATCATCCTGGACGTACCGGCGAACCCGGACGAGCTGGAGCACATCGGCGTCGTATGCGAGCGCGCGGCCGAGCGCGTGACATCGTGAGCTCGCTGTTGCCGCACTGGGTCACCGAGCAGGCCGGTCGGCGTCCTGGGGCGGGTGCCTTGGTGTTCAAGGGAGAGCGCCTCACGTACGAGGCGCTCGAGCTGGCGAGTAATCGGCTGGCGCATCTGCTCAGGGACGCCGGATGCGCGCGGGGTGACCGCGTCTGCCTGTTGACCCCCAAGTCGCCAGCCGCGATCGTCGCCATCCTCGGCGTGCTCAAAGCCGACGCCGTGTACGTGCCCCTCGACCCGGGCAGCCCGGCCCCTCGGCTCGAGAAGATGATCGCCTCGTGTGAGAATCGCTGGATCCTGGCGAGCGGCGCCGTCAGCCCGACGCTGCAGGCCCTGTTCGCGTCCCCCGGGTTCGCCGGCACCCATGCGATCGGGTGGCTCGGGCCTCACGAGCCCCCCGGCGGCATCGAGGCCCAGTTTTCTTCCGCGGACCTTGCCGCGTACCCCACGACCCTCCCCGCGAGCGCGAACGGCCCACGAGATCCCGCCCACATCCTGTTCACGTCGGGGTCGACCGGGATGCCGAAGGGCGTGGTCATCACCCACGCGAGTGTCCGCCGCTTCATCGACTGGGCCGTGGCGCACTTCGGCATGGCGGCGACCGACCGGATCTCCGGGCATCCACCGCTGCACTTCGATCTCTCAACGTTCGACATGTTCGGAACGTTCGCCGCGGGCGCGGAGCTGCACCTCGTCTCACAGGACCTGAACGTGCTGCCGCACAAGCTCGCCGACCTGATCCGCAGCGCCGAGTTGACCCAGTGGTTCTCCGTGCCCTCGGTGCTGAACTACATGGCCAAGTTCGACGTGGTCGCGAACGGTGACTTTCCCGCGCTGCGGCGCGTGCTGTGGTGCGGCGAGGTCTTCCCAACCCCCGCGCTCATGTACTGGATGCAGCGGCTGCCCCATGTGACGTTCACCAATCTCTACGGTCCCACGGAGGCGACGATCGCGAGCAGCTACTACACAGTCCCGTCGTGCCCCAGCAGCGAAGACGAGGTGATCCCGATCGGGCAGGCGTGCGGGGGCGAGGAGCTGCTCGTCCTGGACGAGGCGCTGAGTCCGGTGCCTGCCGGCGAGGTGGGAGAACTGTACATCCGGGGTGCGGGCTTGAGCCCGGGCTACTGGCGGGACGCCGAGAAGACACGCCGCGCGTTTCTGCCGTATCCCGGCAACGCCGAGCCCGGCGACCGCGTCTACCGCACCGGGGATCTCGCGACCATCGGCCCCGACGGCTTGGTGCGCTTCCTCGGCCGGGCGGACTCCCAGATCAAGACGCGCGGGTATCGCGTCGAGCTGGGCGAGATCGAGGCGGCCCTGCACGCGTCAGGAGCGTTGCGAGAATGCGCCGTGGTCGGCGTGCCCAGTCAGGACTTCGACGGGACTGCCATCTGCTGCGCGTACGCGCCGCTCGCGGGCAGCGACGTGACGCCGGCACAGCTGCGCGAGGCCCTGGCGCGCGGGTTGCCGGCGTACATGCTGCCGTCCCGCTGGCTCGGGTTCGCCGAACTCCCCAAGACGACGAACGGGAAGATCGATCGCCGGAGACTCAAGGACCTGTTCGCACCCGAGATGGTCGGCGCCCAATGATGGCCGGGACCTCGTCCGTACAGGCCTAGCTCGCGGTCCGCTTCGCCGGGAGCCTGCACATCGACGTGCTACATCTCGGTGCGTGCGACCCGCGCGCGCCGATGCAGGTTGGTGCGCCGAGCGCTCCCAGGTACGCCCACGCTGTTGCACGCGGGCCACATCGGGCCTTGTGGGACGGGGGGGTGAGGTCGCGAGGCAGCGTGGCCCGAACCCTGCGAAGTCGGGGGTGCACCGCTGCGCCGCTGGAGCGCGAAGGAACTGGAACGTCATGAAGCTCTTGCCGTTGGACTGCCCCGAGCTGATCGAGCTCGTGGCCGACTGGCTGAGCAAGGAGGAGAACTTCAAATGGCTGGACTTCGGCAACGGGGTGCACAGCCTGACTGCGATCTCGCTCAAGGTGATGACGCAGCGTGACCTCCATGTTCTCCGCGCCTTCACGCCGGACGAGAGCGACTTGCCGATCGGCGTCGTGGGGCTGTCGAACGTGGATCGCCGCTTCAAGACGGCCAGCTCGCTGTGGGCTGTGCTCGGGCGCAAGCGCTACGGCGGCTACGCGCCCCGGGCGTCGTCCAAGCTGCTGACGTGGGCGTTCACCGAGCTGGCGCTCGAATCGGTCGGTGCGTGGACGGTAGAAATCAACGCGCCTGGCCGTCGGGGGTTGGAGCAGCTCGGCTTTCACTACATCGGGCGTCAGCGACGCTGCCACTGGATCGACGGCCAGCCCTACGACCGCCTGTTATACGACCTCCTCGCGACGGAGCATCGGGAGATTCCAGATGACTGACCATCGCGATCTCGAGGCACAGATTGCCCACGTGTTCCTGAGCCAGCTGCAGGTCGACGTGCCGGGGGTGGAGGTGGACCTCTTCGCCACCGGCATCGTAGACTCGCTCATGTTCGTCAAGCTCCTCGCCCTGCTCGAAGCGCATTTCGCCATCCGCGTGTCGTTCGAGGACCTCGAGATCGATGACTTCCGCACGCTCCGGCAAATCGCGCAGTTCGTCGCCACCAAGCGGGCCGGACTCGCCGCGCCGCGCCGCGTGAGCGCGTCGGGCTGACCCTAGGCGGGCTGCTCGCCGATCAGCGCGGCGACCAGCGCCACGAGGGTGGCGGCTTCGAACGGCTTGCTGAGAAAGCGATCGGCGCCGAGCGCGACCGTGTGCCCCCCGACATCGAGTAATCCCCCGCTCGTCACCCCGGACATCGCCACGATCTTGAGCGCCGGCCACTCGCGGCGTAGCCGGCCGATCGTCTGGAGCCCACCCTGCTTGGGCATGAAGACGTCGACAATCACCACGTCCGCGACGTGTCGCTCGCACGAGCGGATCCCGGCGTCGCCGTCCGCGGCCTGCCGGACGTCGTGGCCAGCGTGCTCCAGGTGCTTCGTGAGGGCTTGCCGGAGCGTCACATCGTCGTCGATGATGAGGACTCGGGCCATGTCCGATCGGGCTGTGGTGGGAGAGGCGCCGGTCGGAATCGAACCGACGAATAGAGGTTTTGCAGACCTCTGCCTTACCACTTGGCTACGGCGCCGGGCTATACAGGACTTGAACTTACAAGGTCGGGAGCCGCTGGAGAACCCTCGGAATGTGAGCGCCATCACCCCCGAGCGGCCCCGGCACCGAAGCCTCGCTCAGAGCTAAGTGTAGGGTCAAGGCCTGACCTCGAACGTGAGCGTCGCCCATTTCGATTCGTAGTC
>DATHGL010000414.1:0-8897 GCA_035317625.1 Gemmatimonadales bacterium
CCTCGGCGCGCCGTGGGACTCGGTCGCCGCGATCCTCCGGGCTCCCGGCGCAGCCACCGGCGGCTACTACCGCTACGCTCTGCCCCGCCGCGACCTCACGCTCCGGATCGGCGGCGTCACGGTCTCCCCGGCGCTCGCGCTCGGCAGCTGGGCCGGCTTCGGCGGCGAGCCGCGGGACGCGACGGTGATGGGCGACCTGGTGCTCACCGCGGCCGAAGTACAGTCCGTGCTCGCACAGCTCGCCGACGAGCGGCTGGAGGTGACCGCCGTGCACAACCACCTCGTGGGCGAAGAGCCGCAGCTTACCTACGTGCACTTCCACGGCGACGGCGTGGCGACCGACCTGGCCAGGCGCCTCGACGGGGTGCTCGCCCGCACGGGCACGCCGCGGCCGGTCGCGGCGACACCGCCCGAGCCGCCCACGATCGACACCGCGCTCGTGTTCCGGACGCTCGGAAAGTCGGGGACGGCCCGCGGCCCCGTGGCCCAGATAGGATTCATGCTCGTGCCGGGGACGGTGACCATGCGGGGGCGTCCCGTGGTAGCGGCCATGGGCTACGGCAGCCCGGTGAACGTCCAGATGGTGGACGGCACGCGGGCAGTCGCAACCGGGGACTTCGCGGTCACCGGGGACAAGGTGAACCGCATGCTGGCCGCCCTCGCGTCACATGGCATCGCCGCGACGGCGGTCCACACACACCTGATCGATGAATCGCCGCACCTCTACTACCTCCACTTCTGGGCCGACGGCCCGCTCCAGCAGGTCCTGATCGGTCTGCGGGCAGCGCTCGACGCCGCGCATTGAGCCCCATAGCTTTCCGGCGCGCCTTTGGCCGGAGGGCTTGTGAGCGACGCGTCCGTCAAGGTCGAGCACGTCTCCGATACCGCGCGCTGGGTCGCGATGTACCGCGCGATGGAATCGGAGCGGCCGGACGCGCTGTTCCGCGACCCCTACGCCCGCCGCCTCGCCGGTCCTCGCGGCGCACAAGTGCTGGCCGGAATGCCCAAGGGCCGGGCGTTCGCCTGGCCGATGATCGTGCGCACCGCCGTGATGGACGAGGTGATCTTGCGGGCGATCGCGCGGGACGGCGCCGGCACAGTGCTCAACCTGGCCGCGGGGCTCGACACGCGACCCTACCGGCTGCCGCTCGCCACGTCGCTGCGCTGGATCGAGGTAGACTTCCCCGACGTCATCGCCTACAAGCAGGAGCAGCTCGAGGGGGAGCGGCCGGCGTGCGCGCTCGAGCAGGTGGGGCTCGACCTCACCGACGAGGCTCGACGCCGCGCGCTATTCGCCCAGGTCGCCGCCGCAACGCGACCGGTGCTGGTCGTGAGCGAGGGGTTGCTCGTCTATCTCACGCCCGCGCAGGTGGGAGCGCTCGCGACCGACCTGGCTGCGCCAACGCCATTCCGCTGGTGGCTGCTCGACCTCGCGTCGCCGCGGCTCCTCAAGATGATGGAAAAGACGTGGGGCCGGATTCTCGCCGCCGGCAATGCGCCGTTCCAATTCGCCCCGGCTGAAGGGACCCGCTTCTTCGAGCCGTTCGGCTGGCGGGAAGCGGAATTCCGCTCGACGTGGGAGGAATCCCTGCGCCTCAAGCGCACGATGCGGCTGGCGTGGCTGTGGAGCCTGATCGGCCGGCTCTACCCCAAGACCAAGCGCGAAGAATTCCGCCGCTTCTCCGGCATCGTCCTGCTCGAGCGCCCCTGAAACGGAAAGGACTTCAATGACCATCCGCCGACTGGCGCTCGCCAGCCTGGCCTGGGCCGTCGGGTGCAGCCGACCGGCGCCCCAGCCCACCGGCCCGAGCGTGGTCACCATCACCGCGACCGACTACGCCTTCGGGATGCCGGACACGATTCCTGCCGGACTCACGACCTTCCGGCTCGTCAACCACGGGAAGGAGCTGCACCACGCCTCCCTCGTGAGGTTGGGCGAAGGCAAGAGCGCGGCGGACTTCCAGGCCGGCCTCGCGGCCGCGATGACGAGCCACGCGCCGCCGCCGTCCTGGGTGACGTTCGCCGGCGGGCCCAACACCGTGACCACGGGTGACAGCGGCACCGCGACCCAGACGCTCGAGCCCGGCTCGTACCTGGTCGTGTGCTGGATCCCGACCGCCGATGGCACGCCGCACATCATGAAAGGGATGCTACACCCGGTGGTGGTCTCCGCCGCCGCGACGCCCGCCGCCGCCGCGCCCCCGGCCGATCTCTCGATCAAGCTCACCGACTACGACTTTGAGCTTTCCCAACCGCTCACCGCCGGGAAGCATGTCGTGCGCGTCCAAAACACCGGGGCGCAGGCCCACGAGGTCGTGATCGCGGCCTTGGCGCCGGGTAAGACGCTGCGGGACTTCATCGCGTGGGAACAAGGGGGCGAGAAGGGTCCGCTGCCGACCGGCCGATGGTTGGGCGGCGTGTCGACCCTCGACGCGGGCGGGCACGCCCAGTTCACCACGACGTTCGCGCCAGGGAGCTATCTCCTGCTGTGCTTCTGGCCCGACGCCAAGGACGGCAAGCCGCACATCATGCACGGGATGGCGAAACAGATCACGGTCAGCTAGGCGGCAATGGGCGGCAGAAGGCGGCAAGGGCGGCACGTGCTCCGAGGCCCGTGCCGCCCTTCCTGCCGCCCGTGCCGTCGTTTTAGAAAACCCACCTCAGTCCCGCCTGCAGCTGGCGCGGGTCGCCCAGCCCCGAGCGAATGGTGCCGTCGAAGTTCAGGAACGTGCCGGCCGCCGGGTCCCGGAAGTTGTCGGCGTTGGTGACGTTGAAGATCTCCACCATGGCTTCGAGTTGGCCGCGCGGGCCCGCCGGGAACGGCCGGGAGATGCGGATGTCCCACGAGAAATACGCGTTGTCCTTGCGGATGGTGTTTCGCACCAGGACGTGGCCGTCTCCGCAGATACGGTCCGCCGGACCGTTGGCGCGGGCTCCGGCGGCCGGCGCGAAGGGGTTGCCCGTCCGCGGTCCGCAGCTGGCCGATGCCGGCTGCGCCGAGTAGTAGCTAAGGCGGTTGTTGAAGGAGAACCCGAAGACCTTGGCCAACAGCCAGCCGTTGAAGCGATGCCGCTGATCGCGGTCGCTCCAGTTGTACTCCTGGCCGAGCGAGTCGGGCCGCGCGTACCGGAACGTGAACGGGTCGCGCTCGTTGTCGTCATCCGACTTGTCGAAAGAGAGCGTGTAGTTCACGTCAAACTGTAGGTTCGGGTCGAGGACCCGCCGCAGGCCGACGGTGACTCCGTTGTAGCGGGACCTGGCGCTGCTCTCGACCGTGAACAGCCTCCCGATGCCGCTGGGGCCACTTGAGAATGGGCTGCCGAAGACCGAGTCCGTGCGGTTGATGAACCGGGTCAGGTGGTCGCCGCGCGCGTGGGTATAGCTGATCGAGACCGCGAGATCGCCCGCGACCTGGCGTTCGTAGCCGACCGTCAGATTGATGGTCCGCGGGTTCTCGAAGTTCCGAGCGAACACGTACACGTCGGGTTGGAACGGCGTTCCCGTCTGCAGCGGCAACAAGCTGTCGAAGGCCGGTGGCGGGAGGAACCCGACGGTCCCGCTCGAGCCGAACAGCGTTTGGCCCAGCGAGCCATTGGTGCTCCGGGCGCTCGCGAGGTTCAGCCCGGGAATGCGGGCGTAGTAGATCCCGGCGTTGAGCCGGAACACCTGCCGCCCGTCGGCGTTCGGGTCCCAGGCGATTCCCAACCGTGGCTGAAACATCTTCTTGTCGGACGGAATCGTGCCGTCCGAGGGGAAGGTGAAGGTCCCCTTCGCGTTCGTGACCGTCGAGTCGATCAATGGCGCGAAGAACACTTGCGACGGCGGCGTGATCGGGTCCGGTTCGATCTGGGCTTCCCACCGCAGCCCATAGTTCAGCGTCAGCTTGGCAGAGGGCTTCCAGGTGTCCTGCAGGTACACCGCGAGCTCGTTCTGGGTGATCGTCTGGGTACCGGCCTGCTCCACCGTGGTCGCGCCGACACCTGACTGCTGGAGGTAGAGGAGTACCGGGCCGGTGATCGAGGCGCCGAGCGGACAGCTGAAGCCAGGGGCCACACCGCTCGACCCGTCGGAGCATTCGATGTAGTGCGAACCCTGGTTCACGAAATTGATGAATCCGTGCACGCTCGAGAACGCCATCCGCCCGCCTGCGAACCCGACGAACACCTGCGTGGTCGCCGTGCGGTTCCATTCGCCGCCGAACTTGAAGAGGTGGTTACCGCGCGCGATCGACACGTTGTCGAGCAGCTGCACGCGCGTGTCGTGATCGTCCCTGATTGGCAGGAAGAACGGCAGCCCGAACCGGAACGAGTGAACCGGATCCACGTCCGTGTCATGGAACGGCACCGCGGCGCCGAAGATCGACGAGACGCCCGTGGTGTCGCCGCGAGGGTTGGTCGGGCCGTTGTAGGGGCGCGGTCGGTCCTCGCGCGCGTACTGGAATCGGAACTCGTTTGAGGCCCGGGACGAGAGAAAGGATACGAGGCTCCCGTTCACCGCGTGGGACCGATCCCTTTCCAGGCCGTTCGCACTCGCGCCCCACGTGTCCACGTCGAACGTGCCGTTCTTCTGCTCGGACCAGGTGTAGTTGTACTTGAGCGACAGGTTGTGGCGATCGGACAGGCGAAAGTCGAGCTTGGCGAGCGCCGCCCGCGCGTTGTTGGTACGGGAGATAGCGTTAAAGTCGTTCGCGAGCACCGGATAGCGCCCCGCCAGGAACGTCTCGAGCGAGTCGAGCTGGGGACTGGAGGGTCGACTCTTTTGCTTGACGTCGTCGTAGATCTGCTGGTCGTAGGCCAGAAAGAAGAAGGCCCGGTCCCGCTTGAGCGGGCCCCCCAGGGTGAAGCCGAACTGATTCTGCGAAAAGTCTGGTTCGACCTTCTGGGTCACGCCGCCCACCGTGTGCTCCGGCGTGCCCGAAATGGCGTCGAACTTTCCGAAGTAGTGCAGCGAGCCCCGTGTCTCGTTGGTGCCCGATTTGGTGATCACGTTCACGAAACCGCCGGACGAGCGCCCAAACTCGGCGTTCGCCCCGCCCGCCACGACTACGAGCTCCTGCACCGCATCAAGGTTGAACGTGAACGCCGGCCGCTGCCCGCCGCGTTGCTCACCGAACAACGAGTTGTTACAGTCCGCGCCGTCCACAGACACGTTGTTGTGAATACCACGCTGGCCCGCGACCGTCAGCTCATCGCCGTCCGGTCCCTGCACGATCGCGACGTTGGGCGTGAGCAGGGTCAGGTTGATGAAGTTCCGCCCGTTGTTCGGCAGGCCCGTGACGGCCGCGGCGGAGAGCGGGGTCGCCGCCGCCGATTGCGTCACGTTCACCACCGGCTGCGTCGCCTCGATCGTCACCGCCGCCAGGGTCACCGCCGCGAGTGGGAGCCGCAGGGCCACCGTCTCCCCCACCCCCAGCGCGATCCCCGTTCGCTTCACCTCGGCGTAGCCCACGGCACGCGCGGTCACATCGTACGTGCCGAGCGGGAGCAACGTGCCGGCGAAGTTGCCCGCCGCGTCCGTCCTGAGCGTGCGCGTGAAGTTGGTCTGCGCTTCATGCAGGATGACCGTCGCGTTGGCCACCGGAGCACCGTTGGGGTCCGAGACGACGCCACGGATGATGCCGGTGGTGGCCTGCGACTGGGCGCCCAGCGGCGCGGGGAAGCCGGACAGCAGGAGCGTCGCGCCGACCAGAAGGACTGACAGGCGCGTGAGGAAACGGGTTCCGCACGTCATGACCGAGAGCCTCCGGAAGGTGGTGCGCACGAGGGCGGGGAGTGAAGTAGCACCGGATTGCAACGGACGCAAGAAGGCGGTAACGAACGGTAACCGGCGGTGATACTCGGTATTGACGACGACCTGGCGCTACCGTCCATTACCGACCACTACCGCCATGCAAAATCCCGACATCGCCCGGCTGTTCGACGAGGTAGCGGACCTCCTGGAAATCCAGGACGCGAATCCGTTCCGGGTGCGCGCCTACCGCAACGCGGCGCGCACGATCCGCGACTATCCTGAGCCGATTGCCGATCTGGTGCGCGCCGGAACCAAGGACCTGACCGAGATCCCCGGCATCGGGGACGATCTGGCCGAGAAGATCGCTGACCTCGTCACCCGGGGAGAGCTGGCGCTCCACACGGAGCTCGCGCGCAAGCTGCCGGCAGGGCTGCTCGACCTGCTGCGGATTCCCGGACTCGGGCCCAAGCGCGTCAAGCTCCTCTACAAGAAGCTCAAAGTGAAATCAGCGGCCGACCTCGCGCGCGCGCTCGACGCCGGGAAGGTCCGGAAGCTCAAGGGATTCGGCCCCAAAATGGAGGAGAAGATCCGCGCCGGGCTCGGCCAGGCACAGGCGACCGAGCGACGCATGCTGCTGAACGAGGCCGAGACACAGGCGAATGCCGTCGTCGCGTATCTCGAGGCGGGCGGCGGCATCCAGCAGATCGCCGTCGCCGGCAGCTACCGTCGGCGCCGCGAGACCATCGGAGACCTGGACATCCTCGTGACGTCGGACGACGGCAGCAAGGCGATGGATCGCTTCGTCGGCTACCGCGACGTGGCGAAGGTCGTGTCCAAGGGTGACACGCGCGCCACGGTGATACTGCGCGGCGGCCTGCAGGTCGACCTGCGGGCCGTCGAGCCCGCGGCCTACGGCGCGGCCCTGCAGTACTTCACCGGATCCAAGGCCCACAACGTCGAGCTCCGCAAGATCGCCCAGGAGCAGGGGTACAAGCTCAACGAGTACGGCCTGTTCAAGGGCACGCGCCGCGTGGCCGGGCAGACCGAAGCGGAGATCTACGCGAAGCTCGGCCTCGATTGGATGCCCCCGGAGCTGCGCGAGGCCCGCGGCGAGATTGCGTTGGCACGCGAACACCGATTGCCAAGGCTCGTCGAGTTGCAGGACATTCGCGGGGATCTCCAGATGCACACCAGCGCCACGGATGGCAAGGGGACCATCGACGACATGGCGCATGCGGCGCGTGCCCTCGGGTATCAATACATCGCCATCACCGACCACTCGAAACGGGTCTCCATGGCGCGCGGGCTCGATCCGAAGCGGCTGCGCGAGCAGTGGAAAGCGATCGACACCTGGAACGCCACGAGCCGCGGCTTCACCATCCTCAAGAGCATCGAGCTGGACATCCTCGAGAACGGCACGCTCGACCTGCCGGACGACGTGCTCGCGGACGCGGATTATGTGGTGGCGACCATCCACTACGGCATCAATCAGAGCCAGGAGGAGCTGACCCGGCGGCTGGTCGGCGCCGCGGAGCATCCGTGGGTGGACGCGATCGGACACCCCACCGGGCGACTGCTCGGCAAGCGCGAGCCCTACCTCATCGACTTCGAGGCGCTCACACGCGCCTGCGTCACCGCGGGCTGCCTGCTCGAGGTCAACGGACACCCCGAGCGCATGGACCTGCCCGATACCCTCGCCGCGGGCGCCAAGCAGCATGGCGCGCGCTTCGCGCTCTCGACCGACAGCCACCAGCCGAACAACCTGTCCTTCATGAAGTACGCGGTGGACCTGGCGCGACGCGCCGGACTCGAGGCCGGGGACGTTCTGAACACCCGACCGCTCCCGGAATTCAGGAAGGCGCTGAAGCGAGCGCGGCGATGAGCTCCAGCTGCACCACGGGCGCGAAGCTCTTGCGGTGATGCGCGGTGAACCCGAACGCCGCGAGCGCGGCGAGATGGTCGGGCGTGCCGTAGCCTTTGTTGCTCGCCCAGGCGTACGAGGGATGGCGGGGGGCCAACAGCTCCATCAAGCGGTCGCGCACGGTCTTCGCGATCACCGACGCGGCGGCGATCGAATGACAATGCGCGTCGCCGTCCACGATCGCGTCGTGCCGGCAGCCGAGCTCCGGACAGGGCAAGCCGTCGACCAGGATCAGGTCCGGCGTCACCGCGAGCCGCCCCAGGGCGCGGCGCATGGCGAGCACCGTCGCCCGCCGGATGTTCAGTCGGTCGATCTCGCGTACGCTGGCGGCGCCCACGCCAATCGCGAGGGCTCGGGCCCGCACCACCGCGGCGAGCCGACGGCGCTTCGCGGGGGGGAGCAGTTTCGAGTCGCGCAGGCCGCGGATGGCCTTGCACTCCGGCGGAAACACGACGGCCGCGGCCACCACTGGACCGGCCAGGGGACCGCGGCCTGCTTCGTCGACACCGGCGACGAGCCCGCCCCCCGCTCGCCAGAACGCGATCTCGCGCTCGAGCGTGGGGCGGGGGCCTCTCACGCCTCTTGCTTCTCCGCCGTCTCGGGGACCGTGACGCCGCGCTTCTCCCGGATCCGCGCCGCCTTGCCGGCGAGCCGCCGCAGGAAGTAGAGCTTGGCGCGCCGGACGCGGCCCTTACGCACCAGCGCGATCTCCGCGATGGACGGCGAGTGCAGCGGGAAGATGCGCTCGACGCCCACACCCGCCGAGATCTTCCGCACCGTGAACGTCGTGTTGATCCCCGCGCCGCGGCGGCCGAGGCACACACCCTCGAACGCCTGCAGCCGCTCCTTGTCACCCTCGCGCACGCGCACCATCACGCGGACGGTGTCGCCCGGATCGAACGGCGGGATGTTGGTCTTGAGCCCCTCGCGCTCGATCGCTCTGAGTCGGTTCATGGTCAGCGCTCTCAATCCTTTTTCTCTGCGTCTGCGCGTCTGTGCGTCTACGCGTCTAGGTGTTCCGCCCACAGATCCGGTCGCCGCTCACGCGTCAGGCGCTCCGCCTGCGCCAACCGCCACGCCGCAATCTCCGCATGATCGCCGCTCAACAATACCGCCGGTACATCCATTCCGCGATAGCTCGGCGGCCGCGTATAGCTCGGCGGGGACAACAGCCCCTCGTAGTGCGAGTCCGTCGCCGCCGATTCGTGGTCGCCCAACGCGCCGGGCAGCAGCCGCACGACCGCGT
>DATHGL010000415.1:0-8140 GCA_035317625.1 Gemmatimonadales bacterium
TCCTGCGGCACGGGTTCCGCAACGCCCTGATTCCGGTGATCACCGTGCTCGGGCTCGACACCGGCAGCTACCTCACCGGCAGCATCCTCACCGAGACGATTTTCGGGTGGCCGGGCCTCGGGCGCTACGTGCTCACGGCGATCGAGAAGCGCGATCTCCCGGCGATCCAGGGCAGTATCCTGTTCATGTCCCTGATCTTCGTGCTGGTGAACCTCGTGACGGACCTGGTCTATGCGAAAGCTGATCCTCGCATCGCTTACGATTAGCTCGTCGGTGGCGGCCCAGTCGCCGTCCGGGCGACCGCGCACCGCGGCGCTCCGGGGATCGCTCGGGCAGCGGTTGGCGCAGCTCGTCGATACGCGGCCGTTCGACCGCGCCACGTGGGGGATCTACGTCGTCGACGACCGAGGCCGGGTGCTCTACCAGCGGAACGCGGACCGCTTGTCGGTGCCGGCCAGCAACACCAAGCTGGTCGTCACCGCCGCCGCGGCCGTGCTGCTCCCATCCGACTACCGTGTCACAACCAGCCTGTACGTGAACGGCCGGGTGGAGAATGGCGTGCTGAACGGCGACCTGATTCTCTACGGGCGGGGCGATCCGACCTGGTCGGCGCGCTGCTACGGCGTGGACACGCTCACGCCCGGGATGTGCGACTCGACCTTCACGTCGATCGACGCGATGGCCGACTCTGTGCGGGCCCACGGGATCCGGCGCATCACCGGCAAGCTCGTGGGCGACGGGTCGTATTTCGAGCCGACCCAAATCCACTACGGCTGGAACGCCTGGGACCTCACCTGGTGGTACGCGGCGCCGGTGTCGGGGCTCGGGTTCCACGACAACAGCGTGGACTTCCGGATCGTGCCCGGTCCGGCCGTCGACGCGCCTCCGGCGATCACCTGGGCTCCCGACCTCGGCCTCATCACGTTCGAGAACCGCGCGCGCACCGTTTCCGCGGACTCGAGCACCACCATCGGCGACAACTTTTTCAGGAGCGGCGGCGGGTGGGGCGTCCGCGCGGAAGGGACCGTCGCGCTGGGACGGAAGCCGCTGGTGGAGAACGTGGCGCTTCCGGACCCCAACCTGTACGCGGCGCGGGCGCTCGCGGCGTCGCTGGCGCGCGCCGGCGTGGCGGTGGAGGGGGGGGCGGCGAGCACGACCGATTCCCTCGCCTACCGCACCGTGCGTTGCTGCGCGGCGCTCGTCGAGTTCCGCGGCCGGCCGCTCCCCGACATCATCTTTCCCATTCTCAACTCGAGTCAGAACTGGTTTGCCGAGATGCTGCTGAAGATCCTGGGGCGGGAGCTGAAAGGTGAAGGGTCCTGGCAGGCGGGGCTCGACGTGGAGCGCCGCTTTCTGACCGACTCCGTGAAGATCGACTCCACCGCGTTCGCGCTCGAGGACGGCTCGGGGCTCGCTGCGGGCAACCTCGTGACCGCCCACGCCTTCGCGCAGCTGCTCGCCTACATGCACCGCCACCCAAACGGCGGGCCGTTCGTCGCCGGACTGCCGCACGCCGGACAGCCCGGGTCACTGCTGCGGCGGTTCGTCGGCACCCCGCTCGAGGGACGGGTGATCGCGAAGACGGGGAGCATCGATCGCGTGAACAGCCTGTCGGGCTACATCGAGCGGGCAAACGGGCGCACGATCACGTTCAGCGTCCAGGCGAACGGGCACGCCGTTCCCTCTCAACAAATGCTCGCGCAGATCGATTCCGTCGTCGTCGAAATCGGGAAAACGAAATAAGGCCCGTCAGTCTTCCGTCTGGCCGAACAACGCCATGTTGCTCGAATGCCCCGGCTCGATCTTCGCCGCGGGATTGATGAAGTGCACCGCGTGGTTCACGGCGATCGCCGCCTCGGCGGCCCCCGTGGCGATCAGCTTGAGCTTCCCCGCGTAGGTCGTGATGTCCCCCGCCGCGAACACGCCGGCGAGGTTCGTCGCCATCGTCGGCGACACCTTGATCTCGCCCTGCTCGATCTCGAGCCCCCACTCGGCGATCGCCCCGAGCGACGAGATGAAGCCGAGCTGCGGGATCACGCAGTCGACGGACACCCGCTCCTCCGCCTTGGTCTTGGTGTTGACGATGGTGACGGCGTCGATCACCGCGTCGCCGTGGATCCCTTTCAGCTCCCAGAACGTCCGCAGCTCCATCCGCCCGGCGGCGCTGAGCCCCTGTACTTGCCGCACGGTCGCGGCGTGGGCCCGGAAGCCGTCGCGCCGATGGATCATCAGGATCGACCGGGCAACGCCTTGCAGGTTCACCGCCCAGTCGAACGCCGAATCGCCGCCGCCCACGAGCAGCACCCGCTTCCCGGTGAACACCTTGGGCTCGAGAATCCGGTCGTACAGCCCCTTCCCGTACCAGCGGTCTACATCCTTGAGGGGAAGCTTGCGCGGTGTGAAGGCGCCGATCCCGCCGGCGATGAGCACGGTGCGCGACGAGTAGCCGGTCCGGTCGGTGACGACCGTGAAGAGCGGGTGGCCGTTCTCCGATGCCCGCTCGAGAGCCGCCACCTTCTCGCCCAGGTGGACCGGCGCGTGGAACTGCAGGGCCTGCTCGGCCATCCCCCTCACGAGGTCCTTGGCAAGCACCTTCGGGAATCCCGCGACGTCGAAGATGTACTTCTCGGGGTACAGCGCGGTGAGCTGGCCGCCCACCTGGTCGAGGGTGTCGATCAGGCGACAGGACGCTCCGCGCATCCCCGCGTAAAAGGCGCCGAACAGGCCCGTCGGGCCGGCGCCGATAATCGTGATATCTTTGACGTCTTGCATGGGCTTCAATCGTAACGGAACCTCCGGGGAGAAGGGAGAGGGGAGCGGTTGAAGATCTACACCAGGACGGGGGACCGCGGGGAAACCGGTCTGTTCGGCGCCGGGCGCGTGTCCAAGGATCACCTCCGGGTCGATGCGTACGGACAGGTGGACGAGCTGAACGCGGCGCTCGGTCTGGCGATGGCTCTCGATCCGAGGACCTTCTGCCGAGCGCTGTTGGAGACGGTGCAGCGAGACCTCTTCACTATTGGAGCCGAGCTCGCCACGCCGGACGCGGAGAAGCTCGCCAAGGCCTTACGGGGACCGCCGATCGGCATTTACCAGGTGGCGGCCCTCGAACAGGCGATCGATCAGTACCAGACACAGGCCCCTCCGCTGAAGCAATTCGTTCTCCCGGGAGGCGTTCCGAAAGCCGCCGCCTTGCATTTCGCCCGCACGGTCTGCCGCCGGGCGGAGCGCGCCGTGGTGCGATTCCAACGGAAGCACAAGACCGGCGGCCTCTCTTCGGTCGTCCCGTACCTGAACCGCCTCTCCGATCTGCTGTTCGTGCTCGCCCGCGTGGCAAATCACGCGGCCGGGGCACCCGAGCTCCCGTGGTGAAGGTCCGTGTCATCCTGTCGGAGCAGCGCGACGCCTCGTACGACATCCTGATCGGTGGCGGAGTGCTGGCGGAGCTCCCCGCCTTGGTGAAGGCCGCCTGCCCCGCCAGTCGCTACGCGGTGATCACGGACTCGCACGTGGCGCAGCTGTACGGAGCGGCGCTGGTGAGGCAGGTGTCAGGCGCCGGGTGTCACGTGGAAATGTTCAGCTTCCCCGCGGGCGAGTGGAACAAGACACGGGAAACCTGGACGATGCTGTCCGACCGAATGCTCGCGGCGCAGTTCGGGCGGGATTGCGCCGTGATCGCGCTGGGCGGGGGCGTCGTAGGCGACCTGGCCGGGTTCGTGGCGGCGACCTACCTGCGCGGGGTCCCCTACGTCCAGGTGCCGACCACGCTGCTCGCGATGATCGACTCGTCGATCGGCGGGAAGACCGGCGTGGACGTGCCGGCGGGGAAGAACCTGCTCGGCGCCTTCCACCAGCCGCGCCTCGTGGCGGCCGACCTCGACGTGCTGGGCTCGCTCCCGCCGCTCCAGCTCGCCGCCGGGGTGGCCGAAGCCGTGAAACACGGCGTGATCGCGGATCAAGAGTACTTCGACGCGCTCGAGCGGGATCACGGCGCCGTGACGGCGCGCGAGGCGGGGGCGCTCGAACGCCTGGTGCGGCGCTCGGTGGAGATCAAGGCGGCGGTCGTGGCCACGGACGAGCGGGAAGCGGGGCGCCGGGCGATCCTGAACTTCGGCCACACCGTGGGGCACGCGATCGAGGCGACGGCCAAGTTCGCCACGCTGCACGGCGAGGCGGTGGCGATCGGGATGGCGTACGAAGCCCGACTGGCGGAAGTCCTGGGAATCGCCGAGCAGGGCACCGCGGCCCGGATCGGGCGGCTGCTCGAGCGCTACAACCTCCCACTGGCGCTGCCCGACAGCGCAACGGTCGATTCCCTGGTGGCGGCGATGCAGTACGACAAGAAGACGCGCGACGGCACGGTGCGGTTCGCCTTGCCTCGGGCGATCGGGCAGATGCACGCGGACGGGACCAGTTGGACCGTGCCGGCGCCGGAAGTCGTGGTGCGGGAGGTGCTGGGAGGCGTCCCATAGGTCCTCCATCACTACCTGACACTAATCACATGTCCGTCAACAACTTCCCACACAAGTGTGCACGTCTCCACATGGAGAAGGGCGGAGAATCAACGCTGGATCAACACTGTTTTATCCACACACGATGTGGATAGTGGACAAACTGCGCACTGCTGCGGCCACACCGCAATTTGTGATGTGGAAAAATGCGTAGATTTGCACCATTGGGCGGCGGTTCCTATATTATGCGCCGCTCGCGGATTTCGCCTACAGCACTGTAGTCGTATAGCGTCGGAGCCCTAGCTATGGCGCGGTCGAACGGAGGCAAGGCCAAGGCATTTTTTCGCGCCAATCCTTCTGGAGCCTTCGACCAGTATCTGCAGGACATCCAAAAGCTACCGCTGATCAAAGACCCCGCTGAGGAACGCCGGCTGGCGCGGCGCGTCCAGCGGGGCGATGAAAAAGCTGCCGAGCGGCTCGTCACAGCCAACCTCCGTTTCGTCATTTCCTACGTCAAGAAGTACCAGGGTCATGGTCTCGATCTCTCCGAGCTGGTAGCGATCGGCAACGAGGGACTGCTCAAGGCCGTCAAGAAGTTCGATCCCGACCAGGGCGTGAAGTTCATCTCGTACGCCGTGTGGTGGGTGCGGCAAGCGGTTCTCAAGGCGCTCGCCGAGCAGACGCGCAGTGTCCGCATCCCGCTGAATCAGAACTCGCAGCTCATTCGCATGAGCCGGACGGAGACGTATCTGTCCCAGGAGCTGGGACGGGAGCCGACTGACGACGAGATCGCCATGGCGCTCGAGGACACCGTCGACAACGTGCGCACCGCGCGCCGCATGACGGCGGCCGAGCTGTCGCTCGACGCGCCGGTGGACCGCAGCGACAAGGATGCGGCGACGCTGGGCGAGCGGTTCGCCGGCCAGGAGAGTGGCGAGATCGAGGAGAAGACGGACGGCAAGCTGATGCGCGAGTTCATCGACCGCATCTTCCAGAAGTACCTGACGCCGCGTGAGCGCAAGATCCTCTATCTCTACTACGGCCTGGAAGAAGGCAGTGAGGCCATGACGCTCGAGAAGATCGGGGCGCTCATGGGCGTCACCCGCGAGCGCATCCGGCAGATTAGAGAGCGCGCGTTCGAGAAGCTGCGTGAATCACCTGATGGACGAGCCCTCAGGGGCTTCTGGCGCGCAGCCTGAGGACCGGCAAGGGCTAGACGCACAGACGCACAGAGGAAAACAACGCGAGGGGTCGGGAAAGCACTTCCTGACCCCTGTTTGCTGTTCACCCCTGTGCGTCTGTGCGTCTGTACGTCTAGTATATAGGCATGGCTCGGGAACTCCCCATCTTTCCATTGCCGATTGTCCTGTTCCCAGGGGCATCCCAGCGATTGCATATCTTCGAGCCCCGCTACCGTCAGCTGCTCCAGGACTGTCTCGCGGCCGACCGGCGGTTCGGCATCCCGTACGCGGCGCCGGACCGGGCGCCGGGCGTGGACACCGCGCCGAGGCTCGGGGACGTGGGCTGCGTGGCGCTCATCCGCTCCAACGAGCCGCTGCCGGACGGGCGCTCCAACATCATGGCCGTGGGCGAGCGCCGCTTTGTGCTGCGCCGCTGGATCGCGGGCCCGAAGCCGTACCGCGTCGCCGAAATCGAGGAATTCGACGACGACCCGGTCGACGCCATTGAGGTGGCGACGCTCGCGGCGGACGTGCGGGAGGGATTCGCGCGCCTCACGCAGGCCCTGGGCGTGCTCACCGAGAGCGACGACGAGGAGACCGAGCTCCCCGGCGACCCCGGGCTGCTGTCATTCGAGGTGGCCGCGGCGCTCGAGCTGGACGCGGACGTGAAGCGGGCGCTGCAGGCCGGTCGGAGCACGAGCGCGCGCCTGCGCCAGCTCGCGACCGTGCTCGCCCCGCTCGCGGCGGACGCCGAGCGGCGGGCGGCGGTGCGCCACCAGGCGCGGGGCAACGGGCGCGGCGGCCGCCACCCCGAGATCGAGCGCGCCACATGACCGGCGCGTCGTTGGTCGCAGCGCTCGCCGAGATCGTGGGCGCGCGGCACGTGCGCACCGCGCTGCCCGAGCGCGTCACCTACGCGCGCGACGGTCTTCCCACGCACCGGCACGTGCCCGGCGTGGTCGTGCTGCCCGGCAGCCGGGACGAGGTCGTCGCGGTGGTGCGGCTGCTCGCCGCCCTGGGCGTACCCTTCGTGCCTCGGGGAGCCGGGACCGGGCTCTCGGGCGGCGCCCTCGCCGACGGCGACGCGGTGCTGGTGGTCCTCACCCGGCTGAACCGCATTCTCAAGATCGACCCCGCGAATCGGCTCGCCGTGGTCGAGCCCGGCGTCGTGAACGTGCGGCTGTCGGCCGCCGCGGCGCCCCACGGTCTGTACTACAGCCCCGATCCGTCGAGTCAGACCGCCTGCACCATCGGCGGCAACGTGGCCGAAAACGCCGGCGGGCCGCACTGCCTCAAGTACGGCGTCACGGCGACCCATGTGCTCGGCCTGGAGGTCGTGCTGGCCGACGGGCAGGTCGTCGAGCTCGGCAGCCCGGGTGGCGAGGCGTGGGGACCCGATCTGGTTGGGTTGTTCGTCGGCTCGGAAGGCAACTTCGGGATCGCGACGCGGATCAGCGTTCGCCTGTTGCCGGTGCCGCGTGCCATCCGCACGCTGCTCGCCGACTTCACCGCCCTGCGGACGGCGGGCGAAGCGGTCTCGGCGGTCATCGCGAGCGGTATCGTCCCCGCGGCGCTCGAGATGATGGACCAGTCGTGCATCCGCGCGGTCGAGGACTCCGTGTACGCCGCGGGCTACCCGCGCGATGCCGCGGCGGTGCTGCTGGTGGAGCTCGACGGCGGCCGAGAGGAAGCGGTGGCGGCGGACGCGGAGACCATCGACGGCATTTTGCGCGCGCACGGCGCGCGCAGCGTGCTGACCGCCGCGGACGCGAAGCAACGGGAGCGGTTGTGGCAGGGCCGCAAGAAGGCGTTCGGCGCCATGGGCCGCCTGTCACGTGACCTCGTGGTGCAGGACGCCGTGGTCCCCCGCTCCGCCCTCCCCGACGTCCTCGAGGCGATCGGCAGGATCGCCGCGACATACGGCCTCACCGTCAGCAACGTGTTCCACGCGGGGGACGGGAACCTCCACCCCAACATCTCGTTCGACGGCCGGGTGCCCGGGCTCAAGGCGCGCGTGGACCAGGCGAGCGGGGAGATCATGGCGGTGTGCATCGCCGCCGGCGGCACCATCACGGGTGAGCATGGCATCGGGCTCGACAAGCTGCGGTACATGCCGCTCATCTTCGACGGCGACGCACTGGCCGCGATGCGGGCGGTGCGCCGCGTGTTCGATCCCGATGAGCGGGTGAATCCGGGGAAGGTGATCCCGATCCACGCCTGCCGGGAATGGTCAGGAATCGGAACGCGAAACGCGGAAGGCGGAAGGCGGAACGGGATCGCCTCCCCCAGTTCCGCGTTCCCCGTTCCGACTTCCGCGTGGGCCCCATGAGTTTGCTCGACCGGGTCCGCGCCCTGCTCGGCGACGACGCCGTGGACGTCGCGCCTACATCGGACGGCGTGCCCCGCGTGGCTCCTGCGTCTCCCGATGCGGTGGCCTTGCTGCTCGGCACCGCGCGCGAGGAGGGGTGGCGCGTCCGGATCGAAGGCGCGGGCACCTGGCTGCCCGCC
>DATHGL010000416.1:0-2315 GCA_035317625.1 Gemmatimonadales bacterium
TCGTCCCGCCGCGCGCCGCGCTGCCTTCGGGCCAACGCAGCCGCAACGCTCCACCGCACGGCCCCGCCACCACGTCCGCGTCGAGTACGCCGCCCTGTTCCGGCGCGGGATCGGCGAGTCGCACGATCGCCGCGCGCGACCCTTCGCCCTTCCCCGTTCCCCTTTCCCCGGCCGTCCACCGTCCCGCGCACGTGACGCCCCGCTCCCGCGCCGCCGCCGTCCCCCAACCCATCCCGGCAACCAGCATGACGCCCACCGCCGCGCCCAACGGCGCCCGCCGCGCGAGCGACAGCGCCGCGACGAGCACAGGCGCAACCGCGTACAGCGCACCGCCCGCCGTAAACAGCTCGAGGCCGCCCCACAGGCCGGCCCCGAACGCTATGGCGAGAAAGAGAATCGGCGGCCGCATCGGGGCCGCCTCAACGGACTAGAGCAGCTGCACCGGCCTCGCCCCGCAGCGCGGCGCGAGTCCCACGCGGCGGAACCCGTCGAGCAGCGCCACGTCGAGCTTCGCCTTCTCCTGATCGCTGTCCAGGCGCAGCTCGGTCAGCACCTCGCCCTGCGGCGTCGACACGTAGCTGGGCGACAGCCGGTTGAGGGCGAACACGAGCACGTCCCCGCGGCAGGTCTCGCAGCCGCAGAACCGAGGCAGCTGGGCACGCAACTTCTCGTACTCCCGCTGCAGCACCTCGAGCGTCACGTTCGTCACCCCACGACGGCGAGCTCCTGCCCCTGCCCCTGCGCCAGCGGCCAGGCGGTGAAGGTCGAGCCCGTGGTGCCCGTGAGCCGCACCGAGCGGTAGCCCCCGATCCACGCGTCGGGCCCCGCGACGAGCGCCACTTTATTGGTGCGAGTGCGGGCCTGCAGCAGATCGCCGCGCTTGGCGCGCCCTTCGACCAGCACCTCGTGCGTCGTGCCGACGAGGCCGACGTTCGTGGCGCGAGCGATCCCGCGCACCCGCGCGATGAGCCGCTCCAGCCGCTCCCCCGCCACGTCGTCCGGCACGGGATCGTCGAGGCGGGTCGCGGGCGTCCCCTCGCGCGGCGAATACTTGAACGTGTACGCGTCGTCGAAGCCCACCCGCTCCACCAGCGACAGCGTCTCCTGGAAGTCCTCCTCGGACTCGCCCGGGAACCCGACGATGATGTCGGTCGTGAGCGCGATTCCGGGGATGGCGCTCCGCAGCGCCGCGACGACCTCCAGATAGCGGGCGCGATCGTAGCGCCGCCGCATCCGCTTGAGCACGCGCGACGAGCCGCTCTGCACCGGCAGGTGCACGTGCTCGCACACGGCGGGCGCTTCGGCCATCGCCTGGAGCACCCGCTCCGTGAAATCGGTGAGGTAGGGCGAGGTGAAGCGCACGCGCCGGATCCCCGCGACGCCGCCGCCGCCCACCGCGCGCAGCAGGTCGGCGAAGTCGTGCGTGCCGTCGTTGTAGCTGTTGACCGTCTGGCCAAGGAGCGTCACCTCGGTCGTGCCGCCGCGGGCGAGGTCCGTCACCTCGCGCACCACGTCGGCCAACTTGCGGCTTCGCTCCGGCCCGCGCGTCATCGGAACGATGCAGAAGGTGCACCGATAATCGCAGCCGCGCTGCACCGTCACATACGCCGAGATCGAGGTGTCCCGCACCGGCGGCACGTCCTCGTAATGCTCCCACGGCTTGAACGCCACCTCGGCCGCCCGCTCGCCGCCCCGGGCCCGCGCGATCAACGCGGGGAGCCCGCGATAGCCGTCGGGGCCGATCACGAGATCCACCTGCGCCACCTGCGCGAGCAGCCGCGGGCCCAACCGCTGCGCCATGCAACCCACCACCCCCAGCACCACATCCGGCCGCTTGTAGCGCTTCAGCTCGCCCACGCGCGACACCACGCGCTGCTCCGCGTGGTCGCGCACGGCGCACGTATTCACGAGCAGCACGTCGGCCAGGGCGGGATCGTCGGTGCGGACGTAGCCGTCGCGCCCCAGCACCCCGAGCATCAGCTCGGAGTCCGCGACGTTCATCTGACAGCCGTAGGTCTCGATGTAGATACGCGGCATTGCTACCGGACCGTCACCTCGCAGCGAGGGTGACCTTGCCACTCGTGCGTGGGAAGATAGACCGAAAGGTAGTCCTGCGTGAGGACCTCCTGCAGCCGAAGGTGTGGAACTAGACGTTCACGGCCGCACGGTGAGCCCCACGAGCACCGTCCACACGCGCTCCGTCAGCCCGCCCCCCCGGCGCTCGAGGCGCTCGACGCCGATATCCACCAGCGCCCGGCCCTGCGCGAACGCGCGGCCCGTGCCGGCGGTTGCCGCGAACTCGGTGGGCGCCGTCG
>DATHGL010000417.1:0-8595 GCA_035317625.1 Gemmatimonadales bacterium
CACATGATGGGCGTGCTGGTGGGGCCAGTGGTGGCGGTCCTGCTGTTCCCGCCGCTCAAGACCCAGCGGCCGGTGCAGGAGACGGAGCGACAGGTGGAGTGGTCGCAGTGGTACGTGTTCTGCAGCGTGTACGCGCTCATCGTGGCGAGCGGGCTCGAGAGCGCCGGCCCGCTGAAGCTCGCCGCCGTGCTGTTCCTCGCCGCCTTGGGATACTCGCTCTTCCGGGCGCGCAACTGGGACTTCGCGGTCGCCGTCCTGCTCGTGGCCGCGGTCGGCGTGTCGGTCTATCTGTTCCTCCCCATTCGCGCCGCCCATTTCCCCTCGATCAACGAGGGCGAGCCGACCACGTGGCAGGCGTTGTGGGACGTGCTCACGCGGCAGCAGTACGGCAAGCCGCCCCTCACGCAGCGGATCGCCGGGCCGGGGGCCCAGTTCATGATGTGGCTGGAGTACTTCAGCTGGCAGTGGGGCCGGGATTTCCCCGGCGCTGTGCAACGCGGCCTGGCCGTCCTGTTCGGCGCGCTCGGTGTGCTGGGGGCCTGGCGCCACTGGAAGGCCGACCGCCGCACGGCGATCGCGATGACGTGCCTCGTAGCGACGCTCACATTCGTCCTCATCTTCTACCTGAACTTCAAATACGGCTACTCGCAGTATCCCGACCAGGCACAGCTGCAGCGCGAGGTGCGCGAGCGCGACTACTTCTTCATCGCGTCGTTCGCGTTGTGGGGTGTCTGGGTCGGCCTGGGCCTCGCGACCCTGATGGAGTGGGCGAGCGAGGCGCTGGAGGAGCGCGAGCCGAATGGCGCGCGGCGTTGGACGTTGGCGACCCCGGTGTTGCTGCTGGCGCTCATCCCCCTGGTCGGAAACCACCTCACGGCGTCCCGCAAGGGTGAGACGCTGGCGCGCGACTTCGCCTTCGACCTGCTGCAGTCGGTCGAGCCGTACGGCGTCCTGGTGACCGCCGGGGACAACGACACGTTCCCCTTGTGGTACGCGCAGGAGGTGGAGCACATCCGGCAGGACGTGACCGTCGTCAACCTGTCCCTCGCCAACACCGACTGGTATCTGCGCCAGCTGCAGCGGCGTCCGCTCGTGACCTTCGATCCGTCGGGCGCGCCGGCGATCTACCACGGCCGCGAGTGGCCGAAGCCGACCGGGACGCTGCTCGATTTCACCGACGCGTATATCAGGGACAGCTTGCAGCCCGTCTACTGGCTCGACCAGAAGCGCTTCGTGAATCTGGGCGGCGTCACCGTCGCGCTCGATCCCGAGCAGCTGGGCCGTCAATACCTGGAGCGCGCCGACGTGATCGTGCTGCAGGCGATCAAGAACCAGATGGGCAGGCGCCCGATCTACTTTTCGCGCACCGTGGGGCCGTACGCCGACCAGTTTGGCCTCACGGCCCTGCTCGAGGGTCAGGGCTTCGCGCGCAAGCTGCAGCCGCGGCCGCTCGTCGCGTCGGACAGCATCAAGCTGGTGCCCGTCTTCGGCTTCGTGAACCTGCCGCGCACCGAGGCGCTCGCTTTCAGCGTGTACCACAGCGAGGCGGCGGCGCGACGGCGTCCCCGCGGCTGGGTGGACCGGCCGTCGGAAGGGATCCTGGCGACCTACGGGCTCCTCTATCAGTCGTTGGCGCAGGTGCTGCGGCCGACGCAGCCCGACCTCGCGAGTAAGTCCCTGGTGCTCGCCGATGCGGTCTTCAAGAACACGAGCTACGGCTTCACGCCCCCGGCCGAGCGTTGACCGGCGCGCGGCGTGGCATGTGCACGCACTCCCCCCGAGTGTTCCCCTGCTCTTTCAACAGAGACGCGTTGCCCGCTTGCCGCAGACGCGGTGGTGGTGCCTTGACGAGGGACCGGTATGGGGTTTGCTCCGCTGGCGGCGTGATTCATCCCAGATTCATGTCACGCCTTTCCCCACTTTGATAGAGGGAGCGGATCATGAGCGCGCATGTTCAGAGGCTGTGCGGCACGTTCGCACTGATCGCGGCGTTCGTCGCGTGTCGCGACTCGTCGACTGCTCTGCGGGGCCGTGCCGCAGGACGAACGCCGACCTTCGCGACCGCGAGTGACACGAGCGGTGGCTCCGGAAAGCAGTCTCATTTCAACGCGCACGGCGACTTCGCCAACGCCAATTGGACTGCGGAGACAGACGGTGGATTCGTCATCGGCACCGTTGGCGTCGACCGCGGCGGGCCCCCCAACGACCCCGCGACATTCCTGACCTATTTCATCGAGCAGTGTGACAACGATTTCAACTGCATCCTCTCCGGCGGCGAAGGGCTGATCCCGAATCAGGATCTCAGGGTGAGCGGTACGTCGGTCGAGCTCAACACGAACATCGATGGCAATCCGAGCTTCTCTACATTCGGCGTCATCCCGCCCGGGCTGGTGTCGGTGAACTGGCAGGCGAACGGGTTGCTCCAGCAGACCTTCAACGGCACGTCTGGGTTGAGGGTCCCCGGGTTCATGAGCCGGCGGACTGGCATCTCCCGTTTCGCGTCGGCGGACGCCAGCGGCACCGTAGCCGGGTTTTCATTTGCGTCCGTTCACGGGAACGGGCGCGTCGGGTCGAACTCGACTGTGACCATCGACATCGTCCACTGAGGTCCGCGGACAAGCAGCCCCGCTCGAACGAGTTCCCTCCCGCCGCCGTGTCATCATTTGACCGCGCCGAGGCGACGGCTCTACTTTACGGCCGTTGGGAGGGCTAGACCTAACTGGTAAGGCGGCGGTCTTGAAAACCGCTGGGGGCAACCCCGTGCAGGTTCGAGTCCTGCGCCCTCCGCTCGCGTCCGTCTAGAAGTGGTGACCAACGGGGAACCCGTTGACCCGCCACCCACGCTGCACTTCAAACCGCAACACGTCCTCGACGATGACGGGCACCGGCTGGTTCCCTGCCTGGGCTGGCTCGTAGCGCGCGCCGGCGAGCGCGCTCAGGTAGGCGGCCACGTAATTCTGGAAATACGTGCCGATCGGGAAGTTGTTCGTCACCACGTGGATGGACATGGTGTCCACGCGCCCGGCGGTATCGACGACGTAGCGCACGACCATGCGCGCCTCGCGCAACGCCATCGAGGGATCACGTTCGGCGGCATTCCAGTCGAGCACCGGAAAGGCCCGCAACCGGGGACGGGTGACGCCCCGGGGGCAGGCAGGAACGCACACGCACGCGTCGATCGTGGCGACCCGCAACGCAAGCGTCGACAGGGCGACCGCGCCGCCAGGCGCGTGGCGCTGCGCTTCGAGCAGGACGACCAAGGACGAGTCGTACTGCGCGAGTCGCGGCGCCGCCAGCGCCGGCTCGAGCGCCAGCGCCTCGCGAAACGCCGCAGCCACACCCGAATCGTTGCCCGCGTAGTATCGCGCCACCCCGATCAGCAGCCACGCTTCGACTCGATCGCCGCGCGAGGGCGCGCTCCCGGAGTCGAGCGCCTCGCGGAGCAACAGCTCGGCGCTGTCGAGCTGCGCGCCGCGCAGCGCGGTGCGCGCGGCGGCCAGACGGTTTGCGGCCGTGCTCTGCGCCGCACCCGGCGCGGGAAGCATGAGCACGGTGACGCTTATCATGGCCCAGAGCAGCGGATGGCGATCCATCGCGACCCTCTCGGGGTGGAGGTCCCCTAGCGGCCGGGCCGGGCAGCGAGAAGAATACATAGTATGCGCCCGCTCACCCTGGCCCTCGCGGTGTTGTTCCCCGCCGCCACTCCCGCGGCCACCCAGCAGGCCGTCGACACCACGGTGGCGGTGCAAGGGTTTCTGCAGCAGGACGACGAGTTCGGCATCTGGACGATCGTCGTACCGCTGCCGCTGCAGGTCCTGGGTACGCGGACGTTCGTGCTCCCCGTGGTGGGAAAGCGAAACCGCTGGACTCGCTACCGTAATCGCTACATCGAAGCGACGGGCCCGGTCACGCGTCTGCCCGAGCGCGGCGATCCGGGGATCGGCATGGAAATCGTCAAGGCGAAGGAAATCGAGCCGCCCGGAACCGCTCGGAGCACGGTCGACCATGGCATGACGCTCCACGCAGATGTCAGCCTGTCGGTGATTCCCAACCGCTTCAGCTGGCACGACGACACCGGGAGTCAAACGGGCGTGAACCCGATGCTCCTGTATACCATCGTCAACCGGCGCGCCGCACCGATCTTCTTTTTCCTGCCGAACGACGATTTCTTGTGCGTCACCATCACGCCCGCCAAGGAGTCCGCCGGCTGGGACTCCACCACGCACGTCAAGAATCCCGACGCCCGGCGCTTTGCCGTGCAGCGCGCCGGCGGGTTCCGCGACGCCATCCATTTCCCCTTGGACGCGGCCCCGCGACCGGGCCGCTATCTCGCCCACGTGGGCATTTGCGCGGTGGACGACTACGACGTCACGGCGGAGTTCCAGGTGCAATAGCGATGGTGCGGTGCGCGCGCCGGCGTCGCAGTCGACGCCGGCGCGCCTCGACCACTACCGTTTCACCGCATTGACCGCGTCCAGCGCGTCGACGTAACCGGATCCCACTTCCCACAGGGCAAACCCCGCGAGCGGACGCGCCGTCCTGGTCAGCGCCGACGCCACCTGATCCGGCGTCAGCCGCCCGCCGGCCGCTTCCTGCATCAGCGCCACCACGCCCGTCACGTGCGGCGTCGCCATCGACGTGCCGGACGCGCAGGTGTAAAACTGCTCGTTCGCCAAGGTGATGGCGCAGCTGCTGGTCAGATCGAAATCGTGGTTCGCGTCGCTGGCATTGAGCACCGTGCCGGTCGACGCTCGGGTGGAGACGATGTGCACGCCCGGAGCGGTGACGTCGGGGTGGTACAGCGGATCACCCGGGATGCCCCGCGACGAGAAGTCGGCGAGGATGGAGTCGCGGTTCTGTCCGGTCTGGTCGGCGCAGTGGATCGCCGAATGGGTCGGGTCGGGCACTGTCTTACAGCCCGCGGCCACGCCGATCACCCAGGGCGCCACGCTGTACGGGTTGAGCGTGTTCTGGTCGGGGCCATCGTTCCCGGCCGCGAATACCACCGTGATCCCACGATCGTGCACCTTCTTCGACGCCTTGTTGATCGGGTCCTTGGGATCGAACGCACCGCTCGTCCCCCACGAGTTGTTCACCACCTTGATGTTGTAGGCCTTCTGGTGGTCGAGGATGTAGTCGAAGCCCGCGAGCGCCCAGAAGATGAACAGAATGTCGCCGGTGCCGATCCCGACGAGCTTCGCGCCCGGAGCGACTCCCGTGTAATAGCCGCCCGCCGCCACGCCGAGGCCCGCCGCGATCCCGGCGACGTGCGTCCCATGGCCGACCGAGGTCTCGCTGTTCGGCAGGTTCTCGACGAACAGGTTCGCCGCCTTCGCGGTCTTGTTGATCGAGCCTTTGAAGGTGAACAGATCGGTCAGGTTGAAGAGGATCTTGATGTTCTGGACCGTCTTGTCCGGGTAGTGGAGGTCGGGGTTGTACAGTCCGTCGATGCCTGAGTCGAGGATCGCGACGCCGATGCCCTTGCCGGTGATGCCCGACGCCTGCACGGCGTCCGCTCGGATCGTCGGCACGCTCTCATGCAGCAGTGCGTAGTACGTGAGCTGCTTGTTGGCGTACACGCCTTGCACCGCCGGGAGGGCGCGGATCGCGAGGATCTCGGCCGGCGTGGCGAGCGCGGCGACGAGGTCCAGGTTGTTGAACTGGATCACCCCGGAGCCGACGTTCATGATGGCCGCGCTCATCACATCCGACGTGGTGGCGGTCTCGTCGTAGTTGACGATCACCACCAGCCGGGTGGTCGGCGCGGCGGTGGTGAGGGCCGCCGCGAGCGCGGGATCGAGGTTCGCCTCTGGTGTCCCGATCCGATTCGGTGCCGCCGCTTCGTGGCGCGTGTCGCACGCCGCCGCGACAAACAGCGCGGCGACGAGAACCCAGCGTTTCATGTGATCCCTCCTGGTGACGGACCTCCACGGGAAGTGCTACGGGCTGGCCGAAATTGGCCGACGGCCCGCGCGGGAGGGTCGCAAGAGAGGTGCCGTGCGCCGCGGCGCTTGGGCAACGGTGGGCGTGTGGCGTGGATGCAACGAGCGCGCGACGCGAAACCCGACGAATCAGTCCCCCAGTGCGGCTCGCACCTGTGCAAACACCCGCTGCCACATCGCCCGTGTGAGTTTTCCGGTGCTCGTGTTCTGGCGGCTCGGATGGTACGAGGCAATCACGATCGTGCCGTCGGGCAGCTCGCTCGCCGCGCCGTGTCGGAACGGCGGCCGCTGCCGCGGCGCCAGCCGCTCCCACCACCCCGCCGCTTTGAGCCAGGCCTCGTGCGCGATACGGCCGAGGGTCACGACCACGCGCACGCGCGCGAGCAGCCGTACATCGCTGGCGAGATACGGCCGGCAGCGATCGAGCTCCAGGCGGCTCGGCTTGTTTCCGGGCGGGGCGCAGCGCGCGGCCGCGGTGATGTAGCAATCGCTGAGCGCCAGACCGTCGGCGCGCGAGCGCGCTGCCGCCTGGCTCGCGAACCCGTAGCGGTGCAGCGCGTCGTACAGCCAGTCGCCGCTCGAGTCGCCCGTGAACAGGCGACCGGTGCGGTTGGCCCCGTGCGCCGCGGGCGCGAGCCCGACGACGAGCAGCCGCGCATTCGGGTCGCCGAAGCCGGGCACCGGTTTCCCCCAGTACGTCCAGTCGCGGAACTCACGTTTCTTGTCTCGGGCCACGCGCCGGCAATGCGCGCGCAGCCGCGGGCAGCGGGTGCAGCCAACGATGACGCGGTTGAGGGCGGTAAGCGAGGAGAGCATCGGTGAAGCGTAACGACCAGCCGGGGCCAGGCGTCAGCCTGGCGAGATCCGCGCTACGGAAATCTGATCGGCAGACCCTGGCGCACACTGCTGCCGATGGTGAACGCCTGGACCGCGATCGCGGCCCCGAGCAGCCACGGCCGCACGCGCGGTGGCAGCGCCGCGGCCGCGCCGAGCACGCTCAGAGCGGCCACCGCAGTATAGGTGTTGACCTGGCCGACGGTGGGGCGCTCGCCCAGCAGTGGATTCGATTCGCGGAAGCCGGTCCAGCCGTGGCTCGCGAGCGCGCGCGTCTGCGCGGCGTCGATGAGCAGCGTGACGACGAAACCGCTCGCGAGCGCGGTGTGGGATCGCGTCCAGGACACGCTCGCCGGGAGCCGGACCAGGGGAGCCGTACTCCACGAGACCCGTGCCGGCGACGGGGCGGAAACCAAGCTCAGCAAGCGGCCGTCCGCGGTCCACGCCGTGCTCGCCCGTGTGAACCCGGAATGCGAGACGACCACCAGGTGCGAACTCTGCTGGGCGGCGCCGCGCGCCGGCCAGACGGCCAATGCGACGGCAGCGACCAGGGGCACCAGGCGTGTCATGACGTCACACCACTGCAAGGCAGATGCCCGGTGTTGCAAGCTCGCCACGGGCGCCAGCGGGGTCCGCGGTGTGGCGCAGGTGTAACACCTTTGCGGGCGCTTCGTGAGAAGACCCTCATCGCTTCGGGCCGGTCCCGTACTCGAACAGGTCCCCGGGAGTGACCCGGAGGGCTCCGCATAGCCGTTCGATCGTATCCGCCCGAATGAGGCGGAACCGCGCGCTCGGCCGGGTGAGGCGGTAGATGGTGTTCAAGCTCAAGCCGGTGAACTTGGCGAGCGCATAGGGCGACACGGCGCGGTCCTCCAGAAGCTGCCGCACCCGGAGGCGCACCACGCCCCGGCGGCGATAGCGGACCTGCTGACCACGGTAGCGAGGCATAAACCTCCTCCTTGACAAGTATAACAACTGGATGTAGTATACCACATCTATCGTATAGCAGCTATAGGTCGTATAATCGAGTGGCCGCGCCCTAGAGGACCATACACGACGCAGGTAGAGGAGGGACGGCATGGCACGGAAGGTGGATCTCATGGGACGGAAGGTCGTGGACGTGCTCGAAAAGATGGACATCCTGGGACGCGAGGAGCTGCTGCCTGGGCCCGACCTCGACTCCAAGGAGCAGTTGGTCTTCACAGGTCCGGCCGACTGGTCGGCGGACCAGGCGGAGCAGTACATCGACTGGCGGATCCACCTCGTGGACGTCCAGGTGGCGAAGCTCCGTCAGCAGCTCGACGACCTCACGGCGACGCGCCGGCGCTGGCTCGCCGTGACGGGCGGACGGTCCAAGGTGTTTGGGCCTGGCAACGGAAACGGGAACGGCAACGGCAACGGCAACGGACACGAGCCCGAGGGCGTGTAGCGCTCTTCGCGTAGCACCTCCGGTTGGAGGGAAAGTCTCCCAGACGAGGGGCCGCTGTTGGGCCCCTCGTTTGCACACCACCCGGCGCGCCGCCGTGGACCCAGGCCGGCGGGCCAGGGGGTTGCACAAGGCTCGGGGAGTTGCGAGGTTCTGCTCCTCTGGGAGAGGTGGCCGAGTGGCTGAAGGCGGCGGTTTGCTAAACCGTTATAGGGCCTAAAAGCCTTATCGGGGGTTCGAATCCCCCCCTCTCCGTGGAGCGACGGGTGTCAGGGGCTGGGTGCTCGGTGTCAGGCCCTAACACCTAGCCCCTAACCCCCACCACCCATCTGATGACCGTTCGGGTTCGCTTCGCTCCGTCGCCGACGGGCTTTCTCCACGTCGGAGGCGCCC
>DATHGL010000418.1:0-13548 GCA_035317625.1 Gemmatimonadales bacterium
CCTTCGAGAGCAGCCAGTAGCTCACGGAGAACAACACCCCCGTCGCGAGCAGCAGCGTGATGCCTTCGAGCGCCTCGCGCTCGCCCGGCGTGATCTCGAACAGCAGCTCGACCACGACGGCGGTGACGACGCTCGCGGCGACCGCCGCCCAGGCCCCCCGCGCGACATGACGCCGGCGCTCGGTCGCACCGGCCTTGGCCAGGAAGGCCATCAAGGCAGCGACGATCAGGATCGCCTCGAAGCCCTCGCGGAGCAGCAAGACGGACGACTGCATGAACAGGTTCGCGTCCGACGCCCTGTCGACCACCAGCCGCTCGGCACGCTCGAGCCCCGCCAGCAGCCGCGCGTGGATCGCTTCCAGCTCGGCGTCCCCCGCGCCCTTCGCCGCCCGGGCGCGCAGCGCGGCGAACGCCGCCTCGAGCTCGCTCGCGAGCCCGGGGTTCCGCGCCCGCACATCTGTCTCGACCCCCTCGAAGGTGAGGTACGCGTCGAAGGCGATTTTGTCGGAGCGGAGCGCCACAGCCGAATCGACTTGGCGCCGCACGACCGAGAACGTCGCGGCGGCAGGCGACGGTACGTACTTCTGTCGTTCCGCCGTGGGAAGCACACGGAGGAACGCGACGAGGGACGCGGCCTGCTCGCGGTCGAGCATCCGGTCAAATCCCGGCATCGGGGTGCCGGGCCGGCCGCGCTGGATCAGCTGCGCGAGCTCCTGGTCGCTGAACGGGCCCTGCACCGCAAAGTCGCTCAACGCGGGCGGCCGCACCGAAAGAGCGGCCGCCAGCAGCCCGTCGCCGCCTCCCGTCGGACCGTGGCACGACGCGCAGTGCAGGGCATACAGCCCCTCGCCCTCGCGCACCATCCCGTCTCCCGCCCGCAGCGTCGCCACGTAGGTCGCGACCGCCCACCGGTCGTCCGGGGACAGCGTCTCCTCGAACTGCGGCATCGCCGTGCCCGCGACGCCGATCGTGAGCTTGCGGTACACGTCCACCGGGGACACGGTGCTCATCCCCAGACGATCGGCGAGACTCGCCGGCGCGGGGCCTTCGAGGTGTCGCGCCTTGGGCCCGTCGCCCACACCGGTCGGGCCGTGACACTGCACGCACTGCTGCTGAAAGACCGCCGCGCCGCGGCTGAACGACGGCGGCCGAGCGGGAAACGGGTCGAGCGCGCCCCCGGCCGCAGCCGCGATTCTTTGGATGAGCCCGCCCGCCCGCCCGGCCACGGAATCGGGCGGGGCCACGCGCGCGATCATCGCCAGCAAGGCGGCGAGCTCCGAGTCCGCCGTGGCCCGCACGGCGGCGGGCAGCGACCCCACATCCAGGCGGGCCTGCTCCAGAAACTGTCTCGCCTCCGAGACCTCCGCGGGAGCCGTCACCCTGCCTCCCCGCGGGTGCACGCCGGTCGCGTACTCTTTGGCGGCGAGCGACGTCGCGGCGACGGTGCGCCGGGCGACGGACAAGGAATCGCGCGCCTGCCCGGTCGCCGGGACCGCGACACAGGTGCTCAACAACAAGCCGAGGAGGGGCTTACAGGAGATGAGACTGATTCTCAGGAATGAGGTCTCAGATACTAGAGTAAATTTGTCGGGAATTCAAGCAGACGGATCACGCGCGCTCCAGCACCACCACCGCCACGGCAGCCTGATGCGTATGGGACAGGGACAACATCACCCGGCCCACGCCCAGCTCCCGGGCCCGAGCCGCGGCCAACCCGCTGAGCTGCACGGCGGGGCGGCCGTCGGGCGCCCGCGTCACCTCGATATCCCGCCAGCCGATCCCGCGCGCCGCCTCACTCCCCTGCAGCGCCTTGTAGGCCGCTTCCTTGGCGGCGAGTCGCACCGCCACGTGCGTTGCGGGGTCGGGCCGGCTCTCGCAATAGGCCCGCTCCGCCGGCGTGAGGAGGCGCGCGAACACGCGTGATCCCTTGTCGGCGATGATGGCCGCGACGCGGGAGACCTCGACCAGATCGACGCCGACGCCGATCGCGCTCACGACCCAGCGCTCAGAAGCCCAGGCGCGCCGCGAGCCAGGCCGGGGCGGGCAGGTAACCGCCGAACACCAGGCCCAGCCACAGGAGCGCCGCGGCGAGGGGCGTCCACACGGCGAAGAGCGGCCAGAGCGGCGGTCTCCAGCGGCCGATGTCCTCGATCTCCGTCGTCCACCGGTGTCCTTCCGCCGCGACCTCCGTCTCGAGCGCGAGCCAGGCAGCCTCGAGCCGTCGCGCCGCGGTGCGCAGCGCCTCCTGCCAATCGCCGTGCGCCGCCTTGTCCAACACACTCGCCTCGCGGACGCGCAGAGCCGCGGCATCGAGCGCATCGAGAGCGGCCACGAGCGTCTCGCCCCCGGCGGCGAGTCGGGCCCCGATGGCTCGCTTCTCGGACCCTGTGAGCAGCCGGCGCCGGCGCAGGCCCCTCGGCAGCCGCACGCGGTCCGCGGCCCGCCCGATCCCGGCGTCGAGCGCGGCGGTCACGCGCTCGCCGGCCCGTCGGGCCGCGGTCTCCCAGGCCGCGAGCCACGCCCGCCGGCTCACCGCGTCGAGCACGCGCTCGCGCTCTTCACGGACCGCCGCGGCCCGCGCCTCGCCACTCAGCTCGAGCACGCGGGTCGCGAGCTCCTCACGGATGTCGTCGAGTGGCACCCACGGCTCGACCAGACGGCGCGGCACGAGCAGGCGGCCGAGCGATGGCGCGAGCTCGGGGACGCGCAGCGGCATCGCGATCTTCAGGGCAGGGCTCACTGGGCGAGCAGCGCGGCGCGGCCCGTGCGGGCCTCGTATTGGGCGACGAAGTAGGGCAGCGACTCGGGAAGGAAGCGATCGCGGGGAAGGCCCGTGGCCGCGATCGCCCGCTCGATCGCCGGCGGCTCGCCCTCCACCTCGAGCAGGACGTCCATCGCGGGGTACCACTCGACGCGCAGCACGGCCTCGCCCAGGCGGTACACTTCCACGCGACGATCGATGCGCAGCGACATAGAGAACCCCAACCGCTCGAGGATCGTCACGACGGCATCGGGGTCCGCCACGCGCGCTTCCGTTTCCGCCCGGTGGCGGTAGTGCCCGCGCTTCGAGTGCGGCCCCTTCCAGCCCAGGAGGCCGTAGGCAGGCGCGCCGTCGGCCGACCGGAACACCCGCAGGCGCAGCACCTCGTCGCGTCGGGCGAGGGCCTGCGCCCGATCGAACCGGCGGTCGATCATGTCGCCCCGGAACTCGAGTCGCGCGCCGGCGCGCGCCAGCGCGGCCCGCACTTGGTCGGCGTCCTCGACCCGCGCCTTGACTTCGAGCTCATCCGCCGGAGCGGCCGAGGAACGGCTCACGCGAAGATGGCCTCCAGCACCGCGGCCGTGTCACCCAGGGTCTCGAATACGTACGCGGCCCCGGCTGCGCGCAACGCGGCGACACCGTACGAGCCGGTCGCCACGGCGACGCTGCGCGCGCCGATCGGCCGGCCGCAGGCGACGTCGTCCGGCGTGTCGCCCAGGATGATCACGTCCGGTCCCGCAAATGCGTGGCCCGTCAGCGCCGCCGCCCGCGCCGCAGCGACCTGCGGCAGGTCGGCGCGGCGCGCGGAATCCGAGCCGTACGCGCCGACGCGGAACCGGGCGGGGTCGAGGCCAGCCGAGCGGAGCTTGAGGGCGGCACCGGGGGCGACGTTGCCGGTCAGCAGACCGACCAGCGCCCGGTCAGCCGCTTCATGCGGCTCCAGCGCCGCGAGCAGCTCGCCGATCCCCGCCAAGAGCTGCGTCGCCTGTGTGGGTCGTTCCAGCTCGACCCGTAGATGTTCCACATAGCGGCGGCACACCGTCTGGATCAGCGCGTCGTCCTCGGCCCCGGCATGCCCGGCGAGCGACAGCAGGTCCCGCACGATCTGCGGGTCAGTCTTGCCGTCGAACCGGTAGCGCTCGATGGGCCCGGCCGTCCCAGCCGCGTCGAGCAGGGCGCGTTGGATCGCGCGCCGACCGGCGCCGTCGGTCCAGAGGAGCGTCCCGTCGATGTCGAAGAGCACGAGCTTCACAGAGAGAAAGATAGACGGTGAGACGGTCTATCCGTCTATCCGTCGCACCGCCACGAGAAAATCCCGCAGTCGCTTGGCCGCCGGCGCGTCCGCGAGCAGGTCGTCCGAGGCGACGCCGCCCCGGGAAAGGGCCGCATGCACCATGCGCCCCGCGCCGGCCCACAATGCCACATGCGCGATGCGACGGCCGTCGGAGAAGCACAGCACGTCGCCGGCCTCGTAGCTCGAGCCGGTGGGATCGATCCGCACCTCCCGGCCCGCGAGGGACTGCTGGTCCGAGTCGCGCGGGAGCGCGAGGCCGCGCGCCGCGTACGTCGCCTGGACCAGGCCGGAGCAGTCGATCCCCCACTCGGTGCGGCCGCCCCACAGGTACGGCGCGCCCGAGAACCAGCGCAACGCCCACTCGGGCGTCGCAAGCCGGCGCGCCTCCGCCCGCAGCTCCGCGTCGGACCGCACGACCCCCGCACTCACGTTCCAGGTGCGGCCGTCCGCGGTCTCCACCCGTCCGTCGCGGCGCAGCACCACGCGCGCGCCCACGGTCAGACGGAACCGCCGGTCCTCGAACTTGAGGTCGGCGCCGAGCGACTGCCCGGTCGCGCGCGTGGTCCAGTCTTCCGCCCAGGTGTCCGCGCCGGTAGCCAGGTAGCCGGTGTGGGTCCACGCGTGATAGCCGTCGGCGGCGCGCACCCGCGCCCACACCCCTCCCTCCGCGCGCCGCTCGAGCACCGTGAGCGCCTCACCGTGCAGCGCCTCGCTCACGCGGTCGGCCGTGATGCGCGGCTCGCGCAGCAGCGGCGCGACCGCCGCCGTCACGACGGCCGCCGGCTCATCCTGCGCGGACGCGTCCGGGAGCAGTCGGATGTCCGCAGCACGACCGGCGGCGGCAGCCAGGCGTCGCAGCGCGACCAGGGCGTCGCGGCTCGTGGTGCAGCCAGCGAGCCGCTCGGGCTCGACCGTCACCTCGAGCACGGCGAGGCGGGGATCGGGCGCCCATTTGCGCGCCACATCCGCGACGTCGCGCTCGAGGCGATCGCTCACCGTCCCCCGCCGTCGGCCAGCCCCGGGATGTCGCCGATGCCCCGCGCCAGCCGCACGGCGCGCTCCACGGCGCCGGGCACCGCGAGTGCCGCGAGCGCCTCGGCCTGCAGCGGAGTCGCGGGCGCGAGCGCGGCCGTGCTCAACGCGAACACGATGTCACCATCGAACATCGTGCCGTAGGGGACGATGCGCCGCGCCAGCGCGTCGCCCGCCGCGTGCGCCAGGCTCTCGAGCGCGGTGCGATCGAGCGCCGCGTTGGTCGCCACCACGGCGAGGGTGGTGTTGCGCCCCGTCCCGGCGGCCGGACGCGGCAGGGCGCCGAAGGGAGCGCCCCCCCGGCCGAAGTGCGCGAGCGCGTCCACGTACCGGCCGTCCGCCCCGCGGGCGCCCGCGAGAATCGCCCCCGAGCCGTCGAGAATGTTGCCCACCGCGTTCAGCACAACCAGCGCGCCGACCACGATGTCGCCACCCGTGGCCGCCCACGTTCCCACCCCGCCCTTCACCGCTGCGCGCGGCCCCAGCGCCTTGCCGACGGTGGCACCCGTGCCGGCGCCGACGGTCCCCTCGGCGACGTCGCTCGAGGCGGCGCCACACGCGGCATACGCGTCGTCCGCCGTCGGCCAGCGATCCGCCTTCCCGCCCGGAGCCAGGTCGAAGTCGAAGATCACGGCCGTGGGCACGATCGGCACGACGCCCGCCGGCCCCACCGGCAGGCCGCGCCCGCGCTCGCGCAGCCAGCGCATCACCCCGTCCGCCGCGCCGAGCCCGTAGGCCGAGCCGCCGGTGAGCAGGATCGCGTCCACGCGGTCGACTAGGTGGCGGGGGTTCAACGCGTCGAGCTCGCGGGTGCCGCTGGCGCGACCGCGGATCGCGCAGGCGGCGCGGATCCCGCCCTCCGGCGCGAGCACCACGGTGCATCCGGTCGCCCGCGGGAGGTCGGTCCAGTGCCCCACGGTGACACCACGGACCTGGGTGATGCTGGATGGAGCGGTGGACGCCATGGAAGCGCGAAGATACCTCGGCTTGCTCGGGTTGTGGAGGGCACATACGTTAGCGCCATGCCCAACGCCGACCCGCAGAGCCCTGCGACCACCGTTTTGGTCGTCGACGACGAAGAAGGCATTCGCCAGGCACTCGACCGGTTTCTCACGCGGCTCGGCTACAAGGTGCTGCAAGCCGGAAGCGGCGCCGAGGCGCTCGATCGCCAGACGGCGGGGCAGCCGCACGCCATGCTCTCCGACATCCGCATGCCGAACATGAGCGGCGTGGAGCTCGTGCCCAAGGCCCTGGCGGTCGACTCGGACCTGGCCATCATCATGCTGACGGCGATCGACGAGCCCCGGACGGCCATCGAGTGCCTGAAGCTCGGCGCCTACGACTACCTCATCAAACCGGTGGACCTGGACGAGTTGGAGATGTCGCTCCAGGCCGCGCTGCGGCAGCGGCAGCTCGAGATCGATCGCCGCGAGCTGGAGCAGTGGCTCGCGCGCGAGGTCGCTGTGCGGACGCGGGATCTGGAGGAGCGGACGACCGTCGTCGAGGACATCGCGCTCGCCGCCCTCGCGGCCGCGGGAGACTGGCCGGGAGCGAGCGACGCCATGGCGAAGTTGGCGAAGGAGCTCGGCACGTCGGCCGACGACGTGGCGCGCGAGGTGCGGAAGCGACGCGAGACGGGAGGTTAGGCCTGCTGCGAGGCTTTCGCCTTCTCCTCACACGCCTTGCAGCGCGTCACACCCCGGAATGAGCAGATCAGACAGATGAAGGTCCCGCAGTCCGCGCAGGGATACCCCTCCGACGCACGCTCCTCGTTGCCGCAGTAGCGGCACACCATCGCGTCGTGCTCCATCAGCTTCGGTTTGTCGGTCATAGCCGCCTCACAGGTCGAGCGCGTACACCTTAATCTTATTGATCAGCGTCGCGCGCGAAATGCCGAGCTCCTGGGCCGCCCGCGTGCGATTGCCGTTGTGGAACTTGAGCGTCTTCTCGATGTGCACCCGCTCCACCTCGGCGAGGGCCTGCGGCTGGTGACGCCGCTCCCCCCCGCCCCCGCCTTTGCGCAGATCGGCCGGAAGGTGCTCGACGTCGATCTGGCCCGCCCCGCGTGCCAGGATCATCGCCCGCTCGATGACGTTGCGCATCTCGCGCACGTTGCCGGGCCACGGCGCGGATAACAGCCGGTCCAGCGCCTCGGCGCTGGTGGCGCTGGGGCACCCCGGCATCTGGGGGGTCAGGTCCGACAAGATGCGCGTGAGCAGCGCGAGGCGGTCGTCGCGCGAGCGCTCGCGCACCGGCGGCAGCCGGAGCGGCATCACGCTCAGACGATAGTAGAGATCCTCGCGAAACCGCCCGGCGCGCACCTCGGCCACGAGATCCCGGTTGGTCGCGGCGACGAGGCGGACGTCCACCGTCATCTCGCGCGTGCCGCCCAGCCGACGAAACGTCTTGGTCTCGAGCACCTTGAGCAGCTTCGGCTGCAGCTCGGGGGCCAGGTCTCCGATTTCGTCGAGGAAGATGGTGCCGCGGTCGGCCAGCTCGAACAGACCCTGCCGCCGCTCCTTCGCGTCGGTGAAAGCGCCCTTCTCGTGCCCGAACAGCTCGGACTCGAGGAACGTGGCCGAGAGCCCGCCGCAGTTCACCTCGATGAAGGGCCCGCCGGCGCGCGGCGAGAGGTGGTGGATCACACGCGCCACCCAGCCCTTCCCGGTTCCGCTCTCCCCTGTGAGCAGCACCGTCGAGCGCTCGCTCGCGGACAACAGCTCGACCTGCCGCCCGAGCTCGCGGATCGCGGGCGAAACGCCGAGTGATTCGAGCCCTTCGAGCTCGTGCCCCCGCGCGCGCAGCCGCGCGTTCTGGCGCGCCAGGTGGATCCTGTCGCACACCCGCGCCGTGGCCGCCGCCAGGTGGTTCAGGTCCACCGGCTTCGTGAGGAAGTGCTCCGCCCCGAGCTGCATGGCGCGCACGGCCGTGTCGATGTCGCCCTGCCCGGTGAGGAGGATGACCGAGCCACCCTGGGCGCGGAGCCGCTCGAGCACCTCCAGCCCGCCGATGTCGGGCAGGTGGAGATCGAGGATCACCACGTCGGGCCGCAACCGCTCCCAGGCCTCGAGGCCCGCCTCACCGGTGGCGGCGCGACCCACTTCGTACCCGATGCGATCGAAATAGTCGGCGAGCGCGCGCAGCACGTCGGCATCGTCGTCGACCAGGAGGACGCTGTCAGCCATGGTGCCGCGCTCCGAGCGGCGCCGTGTGCGGATCCACGATGACCGACAGCGCGCCCGGGAGCAGCCGCGCCTCGAAGGGCGCGTCGCCCCATGGCTCGCCGTCGAGCTGCATCGGCTGCGGCGCACCCTCGAGCACCTCGACGCGCACCGTACGACCGCGCCCGAACCACAGACGCCGCCCGCCGTTCGCCGGGCGCCGCAGCAGCTCGAGGAACGCGCTGAGGCTCTGGAACACGCCCTCGGCCCGCAGCACGACCACATCGAGCCATCCGTCGTCGGGCGCGATGTTGTCGCCCAGTCGCAGGAACGGAGGCACGAGCTCGCCGCAGTTCGCGATCAGCACCATGGCCGCCGGAAGCTCGCGCGCCACGCCGTCGATCGTCACGCGGTGGAGCGGGCTCGTCACGTCGGGGAGTGCGGCGAACGCCTGCACCACGTACGCCGCCCGCTTCCAGCGTCGCTTCTCCGCCGACCCGGTGCGCGCCATCAGCCGGGCGTCGAACCCCGTGCCGCCGCAGACAGCGAAGAAGTGCGTGCCGTCGGGGCGCTCCACGGCCCCCAGGTCGATCGAGGCGGTGCGGCCGGCCAGGATCACGCGCGCCGCCGCCGCCGGGCTGCGCGGCAGCCGCAGGTTGCCCGCCAACAGATTCCCGGTCCCACCCGGCACCAGTCCGAGCGGAATACCGCTCTCCACGGCACCAGCCGCGATCTCCATTGCCGTGCCGTCCCCCCCGTAGCACACGATTGCGTCGAATCCCTGAGCGTGCGCCTCGCGAGCGAAGCGGCGGGCGTCGCCTGCGCGCGCCGTCGCGCGCACTTCGATGACCCACCCGCCGCTCCGCAGCGTGTCGCGGATCGCCGTCACCGCACGGGCGTCGGTGCGCGCTGCGGCGGGGTTGGCGATGAGCAGGGCCCGCGTCATGGCTAGTAGCGTTTCTCCCAGAAGAGGTCCAATCCGACCTGCCGCGGCACCGTGTTCCCCTGCGCCCCAGGCGTATCGCCGATGCACGTCTGCACCGGCGCGAAGCTCGCCTCCGTGCGCCACTCGGGGCTGATCCGGAACTGCAGCGACAGGCCCAGCATGTTCTGCACGCCCACCTGGCCGCCCGCGCAGAACCCCGCGTTGACCACGACGAACGTCTTGGGGCCGAGCTGTCGTCCCACGGCGACGTTCCAGGGGACGAGCGCAGCCCCCTGCCCGCCGCCGCCTGGGCGGATTTCGACGTAGTCCACCGGCACGCCGCCCGACACGATGGTCTGTTCGATTTCGCCCGACAGGATCGCGAGGGCGCTCTGCAACACGGCCCGCTGGTCGGCGATCCCGCCCGGGTTGCCCGCCAGATCCACGCTGTTGTTGCCGAACAGGAGGTAGGAGATGATGTCGGTTTGCGACAGCTCACGCTTCTCCGCCTCGAGCGTGACTTTCGGCACCAGCAGGGTGCCGCCGATGTGCGCCACCACCGTGATGTCCTCGGGGTTGCGCTGCGTCTGTGTCGGAACGGGGTGCACGACATGCTTCGCCCTGATGTCGAGCGCGGCGTCCTGGTCGGGGGTGCCGAAGTACCGCACCGTTCCCTCGGTGACGACGAACTCGCGCGCCAGCACCGACCCCACCTTGAGGCGGTAGGTCCCGCGCGCGGCCTGCAGCGTGCCGCTCACGAGGTACTGGTCGCGCTGCTTGGTGAGTCGCGCTGAGCCGGCCAGCTGGATGTTCGCCTCATTCGAGCGCAGCCAGACGTCGCTCCCCATCTCGAGCTCGAGGTCGTCGATCCGTAGGCTGTCGAGGAACACGTTCTCGAACCTGGGCCCGAGCCGCTGCTGCTGGATCAGCGAGGCGAGCGCCGTGTCCGCAAGCTCGTCCAGGTTCACGATGCGCTTCTGCACCAGGTCCGCGAAATACAGAACGCCCGACGTGACCTTGGCGTCGCCGGTGAGGGTCGCTCCGATCACCGGGCCCCGGAGCGCGAGACGCCCGCTGGCGGTGATCGCCACGTTGTTCTTCAGGTCGAGGGCCTTGAATTGGTCGGCGACAATGCGCAGGTCGAGCACCGGGTGCGTCAGCTGCTCGAGCCGCACCACTCCCGTGAAGTCGGCCCGGCCCCGCTCGCTCCCGGCCGAGAGGGACTGCACCGCGATCGTGTCGCCGGAGAAGACGAGCCGGCCGTTCACGCCTTCGTAGCGGACGCCCAGCGCCGGAATGGTCGCGGCGGCGTCGGCGATCTGGAGCCCACCGCGCAACCTGGGCCCGTCCCAGGTCCCCGCGATGCCCAGGTCCGTCGAAAACACACCCACGACGCGCCGCAGCGCCGGGGTGAGCGCCTCGAGGACGGAGAGATCGACGCTGTCCGCGGTGGCACGCACCGAGAGGGTATCGGGGAGCTGGCGCTGTGCCACAGGGAAGAGCGCCAGGTCGAGCGGCAGATGCGCCTGCACGTCGAGAATCTGCTGGCCCGAGCGCCAGAGATGGACGGCCGCACCCAGCCGCCGGTCGCCATACTCGAACGTGCCGTCCACGAACGGCGCGCGGAAACCGCCCAGCGCGCCGTTCGAGAGGGAGAACGAGCCGCTCGACACCGGGCTCGCCCGCGTGCCCGACAGCGCGGCGGTGGCCGTGACCGTCCCGCCCACACCGGTCGTATCCTGCCCCAGCAGCGCGTACACCGCCACCAGCGGGAATCCCTCGAGCTGCAGGTGGGCGTCGGCACGCCCGCGCGTCGGCAGGTCGCCCTCGAGCGCGAGCTTCCCCGACCCGTACGCGCTCTGCAGCGCGAGGCGGCTCACCGTGGCGGTCGAGTCCGTGACGCTGAGCTCGGTGGGCCGCTCCAGCACCCACGTGTCGCCCGGCAGGTGCACGGCGAGCGAGTCCACGCCGACCACGAGCACGTCGCCCCCCGTCGGTGCGGCCCGCCTGCCGAACCGCCCGCCCGCGAGAAACGCGCCGCCCTCGCCGATGCGCGAGCGCGCGAACCAGGTGAGCGAGTCGGGCGTGCCGCGGGCCACGGCCGCCGCACCGGAGAAGCCCAGTCCCCCGAAGGCGAGCGAGTCGAGCGTCGCCTCCAGCGCGAACGTCGGGTGGAGCCCGGAGTGCCAGGCAAGCCGGCCCCGGCCGGCGGGCACCCGCCACCGGTGCCACGCGAGCCGCTCGACAGTGCCGCGCGCGTCCAGGCCGAGCGAGTCGAGCGAGCCCTCGAGCGTGAGCAGCAAGCGCGCCGACCCGGCCAAGGCCCCGCCGTCCTGCAGCGCCGCGGCGCCGCTCGGCCGGCGAGCACCGCTCGCGAGCCAGCTCACGAGGGGGTCGAGGACAGCCAGGCTGTCGGCGTCGAAGTCGAGCGCCAGCTGGCCGCGCGTGCCACGGGTCCACCCGAGCGAGCCCGACCCGGTGGTGACCAGCCCCGACTGCGCCACCCGCAAGGAATCCACGTACAGTCGCCGGTCGGCGAACCGCACACTCGCAGCTCCCGAGTCCACCGCCGAGCCCGCGAACTGCGACGACTCGAGCACCATACTCGCCGCACCGCCAGGGGGCACCGCGCTGTCGCCCACGACGCTGCCGCGCAGCGTGAAGTTGAGGCGCGAGTGCGGCGCGTTGTCGTGCCAGGGCGCAAGGTCCAGGTCGCGCACCACGACCTGCAGGTCCCGCGTGCCGTAGTGCGGCAGATCGAGGATCAGAACGCCGTCGCCGCGCACCTCCCCGCCCGCCGCGCGCAGCTCGACGTGCGTCTCGAGCGCGCCGAGCGGGCCAGCGAGCTTCACGGGACCGGCCACGGCACCGTGGAGCCGCAGTGACGGGAAACTGCCCGCCAGTCCGTCGAGCGACAGCGAGTCCGCCGTCACGTCGGCGTAGACCCCGAGCGTGTCGCTGCGGGTGTCGAGACGCACGGTCCCGGTCAGCCTGCTCGATGGCCGGTCGCCATCCCGATGCTCGAGCGTCCCGGTGAATTCGGCGTTCTTGAGGGGGCCGCTGAGCGTCCCCGCGGCTGCCAGCCGGCCATGCAGCCCCACGGCGGGCGCGAGCCGGGCGACGGTGCCCAGGTCCAGGTCCGCCGCCTCGACCGCGAACGGCTGAAATCGCATGCCGTCGGCGGCCTTGAGGTTCACGTCCCCCTTCCCGCGGATACGGCTCTCGGGCCACCCCGGGACCAGCGAGTCGCGGAACGACCAGTCCGTCTCGAGGGCGAGCCGGGCGACCGGTCCGGTCGCGACCGTGCGCCCCGTCAACCGCCCCGCGAACGGGAGCGTGTCGACGAAGGGGCGGGCGAACTCGAGATCGAAGTCGCGGCCATCCAAGTCGGCGTCGCGCAGGGCGACGAGCCCCGAGTCCGCGGCGCTGTACGCGGTCAGACGGCCCGCCACCGTGCCACCGCCGTACGCCAGGCGCAGCGGATCGAGCCCGACCTCGAGCACCCGCCCCCCGTGCGAGCGCAGCCGCACGTCGCCCGACAGCACGCCCGCGCCGGGGGCGCCGCCGAACCGCTGGTCGATGAACTGGAAGTCGGCGAGCGTGGCCGAGTCCGCGCGCAGGCGGAGATCGAACAGCAGCGTATCGTGCGGCCAGCTGACCGAGCCGCGCGCATCGCGCAGCGCCGAACCCGGCAGCCGCACGCGTGCGAGCTGCAGGTCCAGCGACTTGCCCATCACCCGCAGCCGCCCGGCCACGTCCACCAGACGCACGTTCGGGTCCACGCTCTCCACGGCCAGCCGGGCGAGGTCGATGCGGATCCCGCGCTCGCGCGGAGAGGAGATCAGCAGCGGGGCGAGCCGGGCGTCGAGATGCTCGAAGCGGCGGATCCGCAACCGCCCGTTCGGGCCGCCGCTCGCGATCTCCCGGCTCGAGTCACCCGGCTCGGGCCGTCTCGCCTGCAGTCGCAGCGTCACGCTGCCGTTCGTGATACCGACGTTGCGGAACAGGATCAGGGCGGCCGGCCCGCGCGGCGCCCCCGCGGTATCGGGTCCTCCCCCCAGACGCAGCAGCTCCTCGATGTTGAGTCGGCCATTCGGGTGTTGCACGATGTTGATCACCGGCTCGCGCAGATCGAGCTCGAACAGCACGATTCGACCGACCGCGAAATCGAACGGGTTGTAGCTCAGGTCCACTCGCGGCAGCCAGGCGACGAGCGTCGTGTCCGCGTCGAACAACCGGACCTCGCGCAAGACGAGCCCGGTCAGCAACGACCCGCGTACGTCCCCGACCTCGATCGTGCCCGTGAACACTTGCCGGATCGCCCCCTCGCTCACCCGCGCGAGCAGCGCGCGCCCCGCTCCGGTGCCGACGAGCGA
>DATHGL010000419.1:0-26112 GCA_035317625.1 Gemmatimonadales bacterium
CCTCGCTCACCAGCTCGCCGACGAAGACCGCGCCAAGCAGCGCCAGTACCTCCTCGCCAACACACGCGCCCGCTGGGGATTCGTCGGGTTCGGCATCGCCCTCCTCGCGATCGTGCGTGTCACCCGGCTGGTGCCGGTCTCCTGGCTCTTCATTGTGTCCTTCGCCGTCGCGTTCACCGGGGTCAACTATGCGATGCGCCGCCTGGCGCGCGCGCGCGAGCTCGCGACCTGGTACGCGCACGCCAACATCGCCGTGGGCTCGGGCCTGATCTCGGCGATCCTCTACGCCGTGGGGCCGACGGGACACCTGTTGTACGCCGCGTACCTGATTGCGCCGCTCCAGGCGGCGCTGTCCCTCGGTCGGACGGAGGCGTGGCAGGCGCTGCTGCTCAACCTCACGGGCTTCGGGCTCGCCACCGCGATCCGGGTCACCCAGGGCACGCCCGGCTGGGCCTGGAGCGCGTTCGCGCAGGAGGCGCTCGTGCTCGTGTTCGCGAGCGTGGCGCTGGTCCCGATGCTCACGCGGTTCGTCGCCCGGCTGCAGGCCACGCGGGCGATCCTGGCGCAGGTGGAGCGCGGCGATCTTGCCGTGAAGGTCGCGGACGCCGAGCTCGACGAGCTGGGCTACCTCGGTGTGAGCGTGAACCGCACGACCGACGCGATCGCGGGGATCGTCGGGCAGGTCCAGCAGCAGTCCCAGGAGCTCGCGGCCATGGCGCAGCAGGTGGCCGCGTCGGCCGAGCAGCTGCAGGCCGCGTCCCAGGAAATCTCCGCCACGGCACAGCAGCTGTCCGATGGCACGGCACGGCAGCGGACCCTGATCGGCCACGGGCGCGACGACTCGGAAGCCGCCGCGGGCATCGCGGCGCAGCTGCACGCGCGGGCGCAGGAAGCCGAGCGCCGCATCGCCGGCGTGGCGCAACAGGCGCAGCGCCACGGCGCGGAGATTGCCCGGGCGAGCGAGCTGCTGGTGACGCTGGTCGACCACCTGGACCAGGTGGCGCGGGCTGCCGGCACGCTGGAGCAGGGCTCGCGCGAGATCGGCAAGCTCGTGGACGCGATCACGCGGATCGCCAGCCAGACCGACCTCCTCGCCTTGAACGCCGCGATCGAAGCGGCGCGGGCGGGGCCGCACGGCCTGGGGTTTCGCGTCGTAGCCGACGAGGTACGCAAGCTGGCCGAGCAAAGTGCGCGCTCCGCGGAGGAAGTGCGGGCCCGGGTGCGGCAGACGCAGGATCAGATCGGCCAGTTGATCGCGGCGATGGCCGAGGGTCGGCGCACGGCCGAGGGCGTCGGCGCCGTCTCCACGGCGGTGCGCGAGGCGCTGGACGCCATCTTCGGCGACTTGAACGCGACCGTGCGGTTCGCCAGCGCCTTCGCGGGCGAGACCGAAGGACAGACGCAGCGGATCAAAGAGGTGGTGCGGCGCATGGAAGAAGTCGCGGGGATCGCCGAGACGGCGGCCGAGGGCGCCGAGCAGGCGTCGGCCGCCACGGAGCAGCAGATCGCGTCGCTCAGCGAGCTCACCACGACATCACAGCAGCTCTCCGTCGCGGCGGCGCGGCTGAGCGACACGATTCAGCGGTTCAACGTGAACGGCAGGGCGTGACGGGCACGCTCCCGGCTATTTCGTAATCACGCCACAGGCAATCCGGTCGCCGGCGTTGCCGGCCGGGTCCGTCTTCATGTCGTCACCCTTCGCGTGGATGACGAGCGCCGTGCCCCCGTTACTGAAGACCGAATGACTCCCCGTTCCCAGCGTGACGTTCCGATTGGTGACCGTCGCGCGCGCCGTGCCGTCGGCGCCGGCGGTGAAATTCTTCATGTCCCCCGCATGGGGCCCGCTCGAATTCCTGAGGCCGTGCTGCTTCCCGTCGGGGTTGAAATGCGGTCCCGCGGATTTGAAGTCGGGCGCCGTGCACTGCGCCATTTGGTGAATGTGGATCGCGTGCTCACCGGGCGGGAGATTTTGCAGATCGAGCTTGATCCTGATGCCCTGCTTCGCTGCGGACAACGTCGCGCTGCCGACGCTCTCTCCCCCGGCGTTTTTCACTTCGACCGTGACGCCGGGCTCCTGTGGATACCCGGCGGTCCATACTGACAGGGCAAGGACTGCCCCGATCAACGATGGCGAGACGGCTCGTGGCATGATTGTCCTCCCATTCATGGTGTCGCGTAAACCTACCACCCGCGGAACAGCGGCGCGTCCCCGAAGTCCCACAACAGAAACGCGATCAGCCGGGGATGCCGCGGCTCCGGGCCCACCGCCGGCAGCTCGGCGCCGAGCGATCCCGCGACGTGGCCCAGCCGAGAGAGCTGCACCCAGACCTGCGGATAGAGCGACAGCGTACGCACGCCGTCCACCGGAACCGTCCAGCCGGCCTCGAGCATCGGCACGACGCGCCCGATCTCCCGCCCCACGCCCAGTCGGTAGGAGAAACCGCTGACGCCCTCTGCCTCCTCCCAGGCGCTCACGATCTCCCCCTGGACGAGCAGCGCGCGTCCCGGATTGGCGCCGAAGGCGACGAACGGCTCGAGCTCCCAGCGCTCGGCGCGGCCGAGCGGCGGCGTCGCCTCGAGCCCGAGGCTCACGAGCGCCCGACGATCCAGGCTGTGCCACGCATTGTACTTCACCGCCCCGGTGACGCCGTCGAACGCGTTGGGTGCTCCGTCGAACGCCGTGCGCGCATTTGCCTCCAGCTGGAGGCGCTTGCCCAGACGCCGCTCGTAGATCACCTCCGGCGTGCGCCCCCGGTCGGTGACCACCCATTCGTTCTCTGGGTATGCCTTCTCCACGAGGAACGCCCGCGGGAAGTTCAGCTCGCCGGGCGGCCAGCCGAGCTCGCCGCACAGCGAGCGCGCGTAGCGCACGACGGCGCGAATCTGCGCGGGTGTCGCCGCGTCGCCGAACGCCGGCATGTCGAGCGACAGGCCGAACGCCGCGCCGCCCTGCGTCACGATCGCCACCCAGTGGTCTTCCGTCTCGGCGCTCGAGCCCGCGCAGTCCTTCAGGTCCGCCGGGGGAACCTCGAGCCGGGTCGTGGCCGCGGCGGTGCCCCTGCCATCCGCCCCATGGCAGGACTTGCACCAGGCCTGAAACAGCGCGCCCCCCGAGTCCCGAGGGGGACCCTGTGCTGCGAGTGCGAGCGCCAGGGTCACCGCCGAGGGGATCACGCGAGCTTCGTCACGCGCTGGAGCTCGGCCGCACAGCGATCGGCCTCACGCACGATCTCCTCGATCGGCGCGGTGAGCAGCTCGTGCCCCAACACCACCGGCCGCCCGTCGACAAACACGTCGCGTACGTCGCTGGCGCGCGCCGCATATACCAGCAGGGACACCGGATCGCCGGTCCCCGGATGGAGGTGCGGCTCGCGCAGGTCGAGCACCGCGAGGTCGGCCCGCTTGCCGGGAGCGATCGAGCCGATCTCCCGCTCGAGTCCCAGGGCGCGGGCGCCTCCGAGCGTCGCAAGCTCGAGCACCTGGGCCGCTGGCAGCGCGTCCGCGCCGAGCCGCGGCTTCTGGATCAGGGCGGCGAGGCGCATCTCGGCGAACACGTCGAGCCGGTTGTTGCAGGGCGCGCCATCGGCGCCGATCGCGACCCGGCACCCCGCGGCCAGCAGCTCGGGAATCTTGGCCACGCCGCTCGCGAGCTTCAGGTTGGACGACGGGCAGTGCACCACGCTGGTCCCCTGCCGTGCGAGCCGCGCTATTTCATGCGCGTCCACCCACACACAGTGAGCGAGCGCGGCACGGGGCCCCGAGATCCCCAGCGAGTCGAGATAGGCGATTTCTCCGAGCCCCGTGGCGCGGAGCACCGTCTCTCGCTCGACGATCGTCTCGGCGGCATGGGTGTGCAGCTGGGCGTCGAACCGCTCCGCCAGCTCGCTCGCGGCGCGGAGCAGCGGTCCCGAACAGCTGGGCACGAACCGCGGGGCGAAGCACACCCGCAGCCGGCCCCCGGCGCTGCCATGCCAGTGTCGGGCCAATGCCTCGGCGTCCGCGAGCGCGGCGTCCGTCGACTCCGTGAGCTCGAGCGGTGCGCCCTCGGGATGCGCGTCCATCAGGCACTTCCCGGCCGCGGCGCGGATCCCGATGCGCTCGAGCGCCTGGAACGCCGCTCCGGTGTGGCGCACCGTCTCCATGTCGAGGATCGCCGTGGTGCCGCCAAGCAGCAGCTCCGCGGCGCCGAGCATGGCGGACCAGTAGACGGTCTCTTCCGTGTGGGCCGCCTCGAGCGGCCAGATGCGGCGCACCAGCCAGTCCTCGAGCCGCAGGTCGTCGGCCAGCCCCCGGAACAGGGTCTGGCACAGGTGGACGTGGGCTTGGATGAGCCCGGGTATGACGAGGCAGCCGCGGCAGTCGCGCACCCGCAAGACGCGCCCCTTCCCCTTTCCCCCTTCCCCCTTCCCTGGCCCCTTCCCCACCGCCTCGATTCTCCCGTCCCGCACCGTCACATCCGCCCGCTCCACACGCCACCCGTCCTCGTGCAGCAGGACGTCGCCGCCGGCGAGGATCAGCTGGGGAGAATCGGGCGGCACGGCGTTCAGGTCGTGATGCGCGGCTGGACGCTGGTGGTATCATCCGGCAGATCGAAGTAGGCGCGCAGCTCGTCCATCAGCTCCTCGTCCGCGTACACCCCCGTCAGGATCCGCTCGGGACCGCCCGGGTCGATCAGGAGATAGCCGAAGGGATAATCGAGACCCGACAGCAGGATGGTGCGGCGCGTGTTGTTCGGGAGCGCCACGTAGACCGTGTCGACGTTGGTCGCGAGCAGCCTGACCCCGTTCGCTTCGAGAGCGGAGGCGACCTGCTCGGTGTAGTATTTCAAGTCGTCGAACGTGTCGGCGCGCTCGTCGGCGCCCAGCGTGTCCGCCGCGCGCAGCCAGAACAGCACCACGCTCGGCTCCGTGATCACGCGCGGGATGAGCAGCGTGCTGTCCGTCGAGTCGCGCGGCACGAGCCGGGTGAAATCCAGCGAGTCACCCCGCGACGTCTCCCTGGCGAGCGGTCGCGTCTGACACGCAGCCACCCACATGAGCGCCGGCACCAGCATGGCGAACTTCATGACCCGTAATATATTCGCCCCATGAACCAGAGCCCGGCGCCGGTACGCCGCCACCACTGGATCGTCCGCCTCACGCATTGGGCGACGGCCATCGTGCTCGCCGGGATGATCGCGAGCGGGCTCCAGATCTACGAAGCCTACGCCCGGTTCGGGAGCCGCGGCGGCCCATTCCTGCCGAGCCCGTTCGACGGCGCCCAGCTGCCGCGCTGGAGCCGGCTGGGCGGCTGGCTCGCGGGCGCGCTCAACTGGCACTTCGCCCTGATGTGGCCGCTGGTCGCGTTCGGTCTCCTGTACCTCGGCTATCTGGTCCAGAGCGGCGAGTGGCGGGTGCTGCTGTTCCGGCCCCGCGACGTGCGGGGCGCCGTCGACATGGCGAAGTACTACTTGCACCTCCGCCGGGACCACCCGCCCCAGGGGAAGCACAATCCGCTCCAGAAACTCGCCTACACCAGCGTCATCGGACTGGGCGCGCTCGCCGTGCTCACCGGCCTCGCGCTCTACAAGCCAACCCAGCTCGCCTGGCTCACCGCCCTGTTCGGCGGCTTCCAGGCGGCCCGCTACTGGCACTTCTGGATCGTGTGGATCTTCGTCGGGTTCACAATCACGCACGTCATTCTCGTGTTCGCCGTGGATCCCGCGTCGCTCCGCGCGATGCTCACGGGATGGTACCGGGGGCGGTTTCCGAGCCATGACTGACGCCAAGTCGCAAGACCTCGACAGGCGGGGGTTCGTCAAGCTCGGCGTGGCCGGGGGTGCGGCGGCCTTGGTGGCGGCATGCGGTTGGGACGGCGGCCCCCTGCTTCGGCCCGCGCTGCTCGACGTGAGCCGGGTCAACGATTGGGTGGGCGAGAAGATCGTGCTCTCGCGCACGCGCCTCGCGCCGACGTACGACGCGGCCGAGCGGAGCGCCACGCTGCCCAGCTACTTCATCTCCCACAGGATGCCGATCCTCGCCGACCCCGCCGCTTGGCGGCTCCGCGTCGACGGCTCGGTGTCGCAGCCGCTCGACCTGTCGCTCCACGACCTGATGGGGATGCCGCGCGTGTCGTACACCGTGAAGCATCATTGCGTAGAGGGCTGGTCGGCGATCGCGAGCTGGCACGGCGTACCGGTGTCGGCGGTGGTGGAACGTTGCCGGCCGCTCCCCGCCGCGCGCTACATCAGTTTCAGGTCGTTCGACGCAGACTACTGGAACGGCTGGGACATGGCGAGCGCGATGCACCCGCAGACGATTCTTGCATACGGGATGAACGACAACCCGCTCCCTGCGGCGCATGGGGCGCCGCTCAGGTTGTACTCGCCGACCAAGCTGGGCTACAAGATGACGAAGTACCTGGTGTCGATGACGTTCACGGATACGAGGCCGGGGGGGTACTGGGAGGATCAAGGGTATCCCTGGCTCGGCGGGATCTAGGAAAAGGGCTGAGGGTTTGAACGGTAACACCGCTCCCATTGCACTTGCGCTGGTCATTGTGCTCCCGTACCCACGGGCCCTTGCCAGCCAGATCCCCGCCTCCGATGCCGGCGCGCCGGCCACTCCCCGGTCGGCGCCTCGTCCGACCGCAGTCGCGCACGCCGCCGTGGCGCCGCCCGTCATTGACGGCCGCCTCACAGATCCCGCGTGGGTGGAAGCCACGCCCGTCACGCGGTTCGTGCAACGCGAGCTGCACGAAGGCGCGCCGGTCACCGAACGCACCGAAGTACGCATCATCACCGACGGCCAAGCGCTCTACGTCGGGGCGTGGCTGTACGACTCAGACCCTGCCGACATCGTCTCGGGCGCGCAGGTGCGCGATGGCGACATTTCGAAGAGCGACTACTTCGGGATTCTGCTCGATACCTACCACGACCGGCAGAACGGCTTCGTCTTCACGACCACACCCGCGGGCATCGAGTATGACGCGCAAGTCGTCAACGAAGGCGAAGGTGGTGGTGTACAGCTGCCCGGCCAGACGGCGGCGATGGCTGGAGCGCTCGGAGGCTTCAACCTCAACTGGGACGGCACCTGGACCGTCGCCACATCAGTCGACTCGCTCGGCTGGTACGCGGAGTTTCGCATTCCGTTCACGACGCTGCGTTATGGTCCGGCTGAGTCACAGACGTGGGGACTCAATCTCGTGCGCTCGATCCGTCGCAAGAGTGAAGAGGCGTTTTGGTCCTTCATTCCGCGCCAGTTCAGCCTGATGAAGGTTTCGCGCGCCGGAAAGCTGGAAGGCATTCGCGTGCCCTCGCGGCGGGTATGGACCGTGACGCCATACGCGCTCACGGGGATAGAGCGCAACTACACCGTCGATCCGGAGGCTCAGGGGCGCGGAGAGGTCGGTGGGGAGATCAAGTACGGCGTGACGCCCAGTCTCACCCTCGATCTCACGTACAACACCGATTTCGCGCAGGTGGAGGTCGACGAGCAGCGCACCAACCTCACGCGCTTTCCGCTCTTCTTTCCTGAGAAGCGGCCGTTCTTTCTCGAGAATGCCGGCATCTTCTCTGCGGGTACGCCCCAAGCGGTCGATCTGTTCTTCACCCGTCGCATTGGCATCGACAGCCTCGGCCAGCCGGTGCCCATCGTCGGTGGCGGACGACTCACTGGACGCGTCGCCGATTTCACCGTAGGGGCCCTGCAGATCTTCACCGAGCATCAAGGATACTCTGTGGCGCGCGTGAGCCACGCGCTCGCCACGCGATCGCGCATTGGCGTCATCGCTATTCAGCGCATGGCGACCAGCAACACTGGAAACTGGAACCGCGTGTACGGCATCGATGGCCGGATCGGAATTCGTGATCCTTGGACGATCGACTGGTGGGGCGCGGCGTCGGCGCTACCCGGTCCCGACGGTGACGCGACCGCATACAGCGCGCGGCTCGGGTACGAGACGCAGCACTGGAGCAACGTCGCGCGCTTCATCCAAGTCGGCAGCGACTTCGATCCGCAGGTCGGATTCCTCAATCGGCGCGGGGGCTACCGCTACTACGAGGCTGGCGTCATGTGGAAGAAGCGCTTCCCGAGTGCGCCGTGGATCAAGGAATGGATCCCGCACGTGAACTATCGCGGCTACTCCAACCTCGACGGCTTCTGGCAGGAAGGGCGAATCCACATCGACGTGACTGAATTCGACCTCGCCAATGGCGGACGGTTCGGTCCCGAGGTCAACGTCGAGCATCAGGGTCTCGAGCAACCGTTTCCGATCGCGAGTACGGTCACGCTGCCGGCGGGCTCGTACGACTACACGTCAGTCGGGTTCGACTTGGACACCGACCCCAGCGCGCCGCTCTCGCTGACGCTCCGCGCTGATGTCGGTGGGTTCTACAACGGCACGCGCCGCGGGGGCAGCGTGACACTTGGCGCGCGGCATTCGAGCTCGTTGACGGCGTCCCTCACGGTCGAATACAACGACGTGCGTCTGGACCAAGGCGACTTCATCCGCTCGCTGGTGGCGACGCGCGTCGCATACTTCTTCACCCCGCGCGTCATGCTGCAAAGCCTCGTACAGTACAGCAATCAGGCGCGCGTGTGGACGGCCAATGCGCGGTTCGGCTGGCTCAGCACGGCCGGCACTGGTTTATTTGTGGTCTTCAACGAAGGGCGCGACGCCGACGGCTTCTTCCAATGGAATCGGCCTCAGGCCCGGTCTCTGATCGTGAAATACACGCGCCAGTTTGGCCGGCGCGGCTGATGAAGACACGCCAGTATTGCCGTCTACCGCCCGACGATTCTCGCGAGCAACTCTACGTCGGGATCGAACACGAGCTCCACCGGTGCCGTATCGAGCGGCGGGTCGAGCGTGACCAGGGTGCTCGTCTGGGCGGTGACGTCGACGTGGGTCCGAACCCGCCGTCCAGCCGCCGTCGTGATATCGATGGTCAGCGGGAAGCGATAGTTGCCGAAGCGCGCGCCTTGGGCGATCGAGAGGATGACGCGCTTCGCTGCTGCATCGTAGACCCATGAAATGGTCAGGTCGGGGAAACCGGGCCGGCGGAGCCACTGGTCAAAGAACCAGCCGAGCGGTGTTCCGGATGAGGCTTCCAGCTCCCGGCGAAGATCGTCACTGAGCGCGTTCCCATTGCGATACCTGTCGTAGTAGCGGTGCAGGCCACGGAAGAACGCCGAGTCGCCGAGCGTGGTGCGCAGCATGTGCAACACGAAGCCACCCTTCTGATAGCTGTTCTCGTTGAGCAACGCCATCAGGTTCCGTTCCGCCGTGTCGATCACGGGCCGCTCCGCCACGACTCGACTCGACAGCACGGCGCGCCGGATCTCCTCCATCTCCGCGCGAAAGGCCGAGTCGCCGGCTGACTTCCGCGTCCAGAGCGCTGCAAAGTAGGTCGCGAAGCCTTCGGACAGCCACAGGTGCGACCATTCGGTCTCGGTCACGGCGTCGCCGAACCATTGGTGAGCAGTCTCGTGGGCTATCACTCCATCGGTCATGGTCCGCTTCCGGAATGGCTGGTCGGCGTAGAAGATCGCGCTCGCGTTCTCCATGCCGCCGAACCGGGTCGACGATTCCAGATGGGCCAGTTTTTCGTAGGGAAACGGGCCCACCAATGCTCCGAAAAGGGACACGATGTCCGCCGCGCTCCTGAATGGACCCGGAAGAAAATCTTTCATCCGCGGCTCCACATAGACCCATTGGTGGACGCAGCGACCGACCAACGTCAGACCGCACGCGGTCTCCCCCAGGTCGTATTCGTAGAGCGGAGCGGCAGCGATCACCATGAGATAGACCGGGATCGGCTCATTCATCCGCCAACGGGTGACGGTCCTGGGCGGGTTGGAACCGTTGACCGGAGCCTCCCCGAGACGGTCGCCGTTGGCGATGACCTTGAGGCGGCTCGGCGCGCGCACGGTCCAGCTCACGGTTGCCTTGTCGCTCGGATGATCGACACTGGGAATCCAGTGACGCCCACGGCTGGGCCAATTGTCCGCGAAAGCCGTCCAACCCCACGCGGTGTCATCCCGGATGATGAGACCGTCCGTGACCGGGCCACCGTAGCGCACGGCTATGGTCAACGTGTCGGACGACCCGGCCCGGAGCGGAATGCGGATGGTGGCGCTGTCCCGGCGGAATCGTGTCGCGCGCTCGTCGACCAGTACGCTGTCGACTCTGAGGCTCAGGAGATCGAGCACCAGCGTGTCAGTCCGGCCGGTTCGCCGAACGGTGAGCACGGCGCGCCCCTGGATGCGGTTCCCACTGTCCGGCAGATCCAGGGACAACGCGTAATCCAGCACGTCGACGCCCGGACGGTACGGCCGTGGAGAGGGGGCGGGCTGTTGGGCTGCGAGCCAACCGGCGGCGAAAAGGGTGAAGACCACGATAGTCATCCGATAGCAGCAAGCGCGTCGTGCATTTGCTCCGCGGTCTGGTATCGGTCTGCCGGCTCCTTCGCCATCGCCGTCAGAATCACCCGCGCCAATGCGTCCGGCACGTCCGGGTTGAGCGTCCGTGGATCGGGCAGCGTCCCCTCGAGGTGCTTCGCGATCAGCGCGTACGTCGTGTTGGCCTCGAACGGCAGCCGTCGCGTGAGGCACTCGAACAGCACCACGCCCGCCGCGTACAGGTCGCTGCGCGCGTCCAGCTCCATCCCGGAGAGCTGCTCGGGCGACATGTAGTCGGGCGTGCCGATCGACATCCCTTCCTTCGTCAACCCTTCGTCCTTCGAGCGATTCGCGAGCCGGGCGATGCCGAAATCCATCACCTTCAGGACGCCGCTCGGCTCGACCACGATGTTGTGGGGCTTGATGTCGCGGTGGATCACGCCCTGCTCGTGGGCCACTTCCAGCGCCCGGCACAGCTGCTTACCGATCGTGAGGGTGACGGGCACCGGCAGCGGGCCCCGCGTGCTGATCAGCTGCTTGAGCGAGGTCCCCTCCACGTACTCCATGGTGAGGTAGTACATGCCGTTCGCCTCACCCAGATCGTACGTGCGCACGACGTTACGGTGGGCGATCTTGCGCGCCAGGCGGATCTCCTGCTTGAAGCGGTCTAACGCCACGCCGCCGCCCGCCAGCGCCTCGGGGCGGAGCGTCTTGATCGCCACCGCCTCCTGCAGCTCGCGGTCGAACGCGCGGTACACCACGCCCATGCCGCCCATCCCGAGGATCTCCTTCACCTCGTAGCGGTTGGCGAGCAGCGTGCCCGGCTCGAGCGCGGCGCCGCCAGCCAGCAACGCCCGGCGTGCTCGCAGTGGCTCGGTGGGCACCGCCCCCGACGCGGACATCATGTACTCGACCAGCTTCGCCTTCTCCCGGAGGTCCGCCACCAGGCTCTGGAACGCCTGCGACAGCATGCCGATCTCGTCCGCTGCTCCGACGTCGATCTCCACGCTGTAATCGCCGTCCTGCACCCGGCGCGTGGCCAGCGCGAGGCGGCGGATCGGGCCCGCGATCTGTCGCGCCAGCACGTAGGCCGAGGCGAGCGCGAGCACGATACCGAGCACGACGGCGAACCCGATCGTGCGCTGCAACACCCGGAACGCCGTCAGCTCGCGGTCCAACGAGCGGAACGCCACGAATCCGCCGAATGCGTCGCCGCCCGCCGAGCGGATGGGACTCGCAAGGCCGACGAGGTGCTCCCCCGCCACGTCCGCCGTCAGCTCCGTCCCGGCGGAGTCGCGCGGCAGCGCCTTCATGGCGGCCGTGTCCGCCACGAGCGCCGGCTCCACCGCGTCGCGCGGCAGGGTGGTCGCGACGACGGAGGGTCGATTGAGGGTGTCGAGGGCGAAGAAGACGACGTCGGTGGTGGTCGCCCGCTTGATCTGCTGGGCGAGCGTGTCGTCGATCGCGTACGCCGCGACGAGGGCGCCCTGCGGCGTCGCCGTCGGGGAGGTGCGGAGCGGCACCGCCACGGCGATGTACAGCTTGCCCCGGCGCTCGTCCAGCCAGGCGCCGCTCGTCTGGTCGCCCGACAGGGCGTTGGCGATCAGCGCGCCGCGCGAGAGGTCGATCTCGGATTCGGCGGGAGCGTCGGTGCGGACCAGGAGAATCCCGCGCTCGTTCGTGACGAGCACCCACGCCGCTCCCAGCAGCTGGCGGTATTCCTCGGCCTGGTCGAGCACGTTGCTCCGCTCCGAGGCCTTGAGCAACCGCTCGCGGAACTGCGGCACCCCGGCCGAAACCACGCTCATTCCGGCGAACGTCGCGGTGCGCCCGGTGAGGAAGGCCTCCACGCCGCGCCGCACGCCTGCCAGCGCGCGGTGGATCGACTCGTCGGCCGTCCGGTTGGCCTGCAGCGAGGTGAGCCCGAGCGTGACGCCCTGGACGCCCGCGACCGAGAGCGTGGCCGCGATGAAGATCTTGGCGCGTAGTCCCATCCACGGCATCGCCCGCCCCGTTGCGCGTGAGGCGTTGCAGCTTAGTGGAGTCCTACCAAAACCGCCAGGAGCCCGCGACGCGCGTCACGCCGTACGGTGGGGCGCTCACCTGACGCCGCGAACCTCTACAGACTCCTCAAGAACTGCACCAGATCCGCCTGCTGTGCGGCGGTGAGTCCCAGGCTCCGGCAGCTGTTGTAATGCGTGACCACGTCGGCCAGCGTCGCGAGGCTGCCGTCGTGGTAGTAGGGCGCGCGCTGCCACAGGGCCCGCAGCGGCGTGGTCCGGTACTTTCCGGTCGTGCCCCGGGCCGCGAGGCCTGAATCGGCGCACACCTCGGAGGGATCGTGCAGGCCGAAGCCGGCGTCGGTGTACTGCGGGGGTACGTGGCAGTTGGCGCACGTCCCGGCGCCGAAGAACACCGTCTGCCCGCGCGCCGCGGCGGCGGCGTCGAAGCTCTCCGCAGGAGCGGGCGGCGCCGTGAGACTCAGCTCGTACTGCTGCAGCGCCGCGAGCTTCGGGGTCACGAGGTCGGGATCAGCGTGCACGTCGTCGCCGGTGCGAGGATCGACGAAGCGGCCGCGGCCGTGCATCTGAGTGACCGCGACGTATGCGTTCCAATAAGGAATGCCGCCCTCGCCCGTGTAGGTCTCGAGGTTCACGCCCGCGAGCCCGTAGGCCGGCGGGATGAGGACCGGGCCGTTCACGCCGTCGTGATTCCAGTGCGCGTCGTACCGGCCGGCACCCCACGAGGTCAGTACCGCCTGCGTCGCCGGCGCCTGCAAGGCGGGCGACAGGGACAGAATCAGCCCCGGGTTCAGGTCCCGGTTGGGCCAGCCGTCGAGCCGCCGCCCGATGCCGGACGCGAGGGAGTTGTCGACCGTCGAGTGGCACAGCGCGCAGGTGACACCGAAGCGGGTGATGGTGTTGTCGGCGTCCACGTCGGCCTGCACGCCGACGACGGCATTGAGCTTGAGCAGGACAACCGTGGTCGCCGGATCGTCGAGATTCACCTGGCCCGCCTTGAGCTGCGACACGAGGCGGTCGGGGAGCGCGGTCACGTCGACCTTGAGCCCGACCGCGAGCGCAGTCGTGGGACTCACCCCCTGGACCACCTGATTCATGTGCAACGTATCGGTCCAGAAGGCCTCGTCGCCGTAGGTGTCGAACCGGAAGATGTGCTGCCCGTCGAGCAATGTGCGCTCGATTGGAGAACTGGTAGTGGATTCGGTGCAGGCGAGGAGACAGCCTAGGAGCGCGGCCAGCGGCCAATGATGCCTCATACGAACCTCGCATTCGAGGAATTCCGACGGGTCGATCCAATATAACAAGTGAACGCTTGTTAAATAGATAACGCTGCGGACCCACGAAGCGGATGGGGGGCTAGGCGGGGAGGCGGTTCTTCAGATCCTGCGGCTTGAGCGGACCGGGCTGGGCGATCAATGCCCGCGCATGGTCCACCTGTCCCCAGGTGTTCCACAGGAGCACGCCGCGCACCCGGCCTTCCTTCACGTAGTAGACCACTCCCTCGCGGAACGGCTCCTTCCAATCGGCCACGGTCTCGAGGCGCGCGTCGACGTCGCCGACCGCTTCGTAGCCCAGATCGAACAAGTCGGAGTAGAAGAACGGCAAGTGATGATAGGGAGTCGCGCGGCCCGCCATGTTGAGGCCGGCCGTCCGTCCCATGGTGTTGGCGTTGTCCTCGTGCTCTACGCGGAGCCGCGTGCCCAGCGCGGGATTCTCGAAGTTGGCCACGTCGCCAGCGGCGTAGACGTCCGGGTGGCTGGTTTGGCAGTACGCGCTCACCAGGATCCCGTTCTCCACCCGCAGCCCCCCCTGCTCGGCGAGCTCCACGTCCGGCACGATGCCGAGCCCGGCGACCACCACCTCGGCCGTGAGCTCGCCCCCCGTCGTCGTGTGAACCACGCAGGAGCCGACCCGCCGGTCGAGCCCCGCCATGCCCTCCCCCGTCCGCATGGTGACGCCCTTCTCGCGGTAGTAGTCCACCAGGAAGCGAGCCAGGTCAGGGGGAAACACGCGCGCGCCCAGGCCCGCCTCGGGGACGAGCATCGTGACGTCGCGTCCCTGCAGGCGCAGCGCCGCGGCGACCTCGCTCCCGATGAATCCGCCGCCCATGACGGCGAAGCGCACATTCTGACCCGCGAGGGCGCGCAAGCGGCGGTAGTCGTCCAGCGTGCGGAAGTAGATGATCTGGTCGCTCGTCAGCGACACCCGCCGCGGCTGGCCGCCGGTCGCGAGCAGCAGCTTCCGGAACCGGTAGACCGTGCCGCGGTCGTCGGTGGCCCTGTGCCCCGCTGGATCGAGCGCCGTGACCCGCCGCCCGAGGTGCTGCGTGGCGCCGGTCTCGCTCGTGGTGCGCCAGATGCTCGCTTCGGGCTCGCCCTTCCACAGGGCCTTGGAGAGCGGCGGCCGGTTGTAGGGCGGATGCGGCTCGGCACCGATCAGGCCGATCGACCCCTTGGGGTCCACCTCGCGGATGGCGTGCGCGGCGGCGTCGGCAGTCATGCCGCCGCCGACGATGAGGTAAGCGTAGTCCGTACCGGTCACGGCTCCTCCCACGGGCGTTTCTAAGGAGAATATACGCCGTCTTTAGAAGTATGGATCGCGCGGCGGACCGACGACTGTAGATTGTACGCGTGCACGCCTCCGAGCGCGAAGATCCGATCGCGGCCATTGCGTCGCTCGCCGAACCGATCCGGAGGGGCCTTTATCGCTACGTCGCCCGGCAGCAGCGCGATGTGGGTCGGGACGAAGCGGCCCGGGCGCTGGGCATCTCACGCGCCCTCGCCGCGTTCCATCTCGACAAGCTCGTCCGGCAGGGGCTCCTGGAGACCTCCTACCGCCGCCTGACGCGCCGGCGCGGGCCGGGCGCGGGTCGGCCGGCCAAGCTGTACCACTGCTCGTCCCGCCAGCTCGACGTCACGCTGCCGCCCCGCCGCTACGAGCTCGCCGGCCGCATGCTGGCCCGGGCGCTCACGGCGGCTGCGTCGCCCGCCACGCGCCGGGCGCTCACGCGCGCGGCACGCGCCGCGGGCCGGAGTCTCGGCGCCGAAGCGCGCCGCCGCGCCGACCGCGCCGACCGCGCCGGCCGCGCCGCGGGCGCGGACCGCCTGTTGGCGAACACCCTCGCTATGCTCGAGGAGTGCGGCTACGCTCCGGCGCGCGGCAACGGCGTCGTACGACTCCGGAACTGCCCGTTCGACGCCCTCGCCAACGACTGCCGGCCGCTCGTGTGCGGGATGAACCTCACCTTGCTGCGCGGCGCGCTCGCGGCCGCCGGAGCGCGCGGCGTACGGGCGGAGCTCCGACCGGAGCCGGGGTCATGTTGCGTGATCTTGAAGACCACCCGCCACTCGACGCGCTGAAACCCCCGCCCCACACTCGCCGCTTACCTCACTCGCTCTCCCCGGGCGGACGCCGATGCTTCGCCTGCCGCTGATACTGTTTGGCCGAGCGATGCACCTTGTGCGACGGCGTCTTGAGCCGCCCCTTCACCGGCGCCTCCGGATTCGGTACCCGCACGGTCATTTTGTCTTTCTTGCGGCGGGTCACGACGCGAGCCGAGCGCGGATCTGCTTGGCGTGATGCGCGCAGTGCCGCACGTGAAACCGCTGCCATTCGGGCAAGGTGAGATCGCCGAACGCCGGATGCTTCACGAAGAGATCGTCGCGGCGAGCGGGCAGGAGCTCGCGCGCGAGCGTGAGAAAACGAGCCACGCCGTCCCGCAGCTGCCGCTCCACCGCGCCGGCATCCGGTGCCTCCGCCGGGCGGGTGGCCTCCGGGGCCGGGCGGCCCGAGGGAATCCACCCGATATCGAGATACAGCACCTGGCCGAGCCGTTGCCACGCCGAGCGCGGCCGACGGCGCATCGCCGGCTTGGCGCGCCGCTCTTCGAACAGGCGGCCGCTGGCCTCGAGCGAGATGGCGAGGTGGTGGACGATCTGGACGGGCGTCCACTTGCCCGGCGGGGCACGGTGCCAGTCCGCCTCAGGCCGGCCCACGAGCGGCCCGAGCACCACGTCGGGAATCGTGGCAAACCCGGCCGGCGTCATCGCAGCGCCGCGTCCGCCAGCTGCCGCGCCTGCGCGCCCGCGGGCGACCCCGGCCGCACCCGACCCACCAGCGTCCCCGCGCTATCCACGATCGCCAGGTCGGACTCGGCGAGCGCTGCGCTGTCGGTGCGGACCGACAGGGCCCACTCGTGCCGCGCCGCGACCATCTGGAGCCGGCCCACCAACCGGTCGACGACGTTCGCCGGCAGGTAGACCGTCACCACGGTCCCGGCGTCGGCGGGCGGCGGGCTCGCGCGCGGGGCTTGTCGGCACGCGAGACCCGCGCCGGCCAGGCTCCACGCGAGCAGGTGGCGGCGTGTGGCGTCGATCGCTCTCATACCCAAGATTGTACGAGTGAACCTCCTGCGCCGCCACCCGACCGCGGTTGCGCTCATCGCGCTCCTCGTGTTCTCCGCACTCACTCCCCTCCCTCCGATCGTGGACGCCGTGAGCGGCGCGCCCCCGCCGGACGTGGACCTCGTCCGCCCCATGCTGTACACCGTGCTCGCGCCGCTCTCGAACGTACTGGACGCCCTCACATTTCTGACCACGGAGCGCGCTACGGCGTTCTTGGTCGTGTGGACCCCGGCGCTCGCCCTGTGGGGGCTCGCGCGTCGCGGCTCGGTGCGGCGGCGGCTCCTGGCGGCGCTGCTCGGCGCCCTCGCGCCCGCACTGCTGGGTGTCGCGGCGGTGCTGCTCCCGCGCCCCGTTCCCCGCCTCGTGGCGGCGGACTCGACACTGACCGTCATCGACTACCACGCGCACACGGTCGCATCCCACGACGGGCGCCGCGGCTGGACGCTCGAGCAGCTGGCGCAATGGCACGCCGCCCAGGGGTTCGGCGCCTCCTACGTCACCGACCACAACGTCGTCTTCAACGGCGGGATCGACGACCCGATCCGTCTCCTCCCCGGGGTCGAATGGAGCGTGTACGACCAGCACGTCGTCGCGCTCGGATCGGTGACGCCCGTGGACCGGGCGGCGTTCAGCCGCGACACCCGCGCGATGCTCGGCCTGTTCGCCGAGCTGCACCGCCACGGCGCGATCGGCATCGCGGCGCTCCCCGAGTACTGGCGCAGGCACTGGGGCGACCTGGACGCCTTCGTGGCGGCTGGCGTCGACGGCTTCGAGATCGTGGACTGCGCCCCCAAGGCGATCGGCTTCCCGGCGGCGGCGCGCGCGGAGATCCTGCGGCTCGCCGAGGCGCACGATCTTCTGGTGGTGGGCGCAAGCGACAATCACGGCTGGGGCAAGGTGACGTGCGTGTGGAACCTCTCCAGTCCGAGCGCGCACGGTTACCGATCCAACCGCGTGATCGCCCGACCCATCGCGCTCGCCCAGGGCGACTGGCAGCCGTGGACCGCCGCGTACACCCAACCGTGGCTCATGCTCGAGGGGCTGTCGCGGAGCGAGCGGTCCAGCTGGATCACCTGGATCCTGGTCATCTTGATCTACCGGGCCGTGCCCCGGCGTGACGGCGACCCCGGGGGGATCGGGATCTTGGCGCGCAGCCTGTCGCTGAAGATTCTCAGGCTGCGGCGGCCCCCGCCCAGCTGAGAGGTGCCCGAGCTCCGTCTCCTCCGTGCGGGCGACGAAGCCGCCCTCGACACCTTCCTGGCCGGCCATGCGGACACATCCATGTTCCTGCGCGCCAACGCCCGGACCGCCGGCCTCATGGACCGGGGCGAGCCGCTGCAGGGCACGTACGTGGCGACGTTCGAGGGCGGCCGGATCGCCGGCGTTGCGGCGCACTATTGGAACGGGATGGTGTTGGTACAGGCGCCCGAGCGAGAGCACGCGGCGGCCGCGGCGCGCGAAGCGGTGCGGCGGTCGGGCCGCCCGGTCACCGGGTTCTCGGGGCCGTGGGATCAAGTGGTCACGGCGCGCCAGGGGCTCGGCCTCGCCTCGGCCCCGGCGCTGAAAGACAGCCGCGACGAGCTCTACGTGGTCGACCTCGCGCGCCTTGCCCTGCCCACGGGGCTCGCCGCCGGCGAGCTGCGCTGCCGCCATCCCGCCGCGGGCGAGCTCGATCTGCTCGCGGACTGGCGCGTGCGTTTTTCCATCGAAGCACTCGGCGCGGTGGACGGACCCGAGCTGCGCCGCGCGAGCCGCGCCGACGTGCTGCTCCACCACGACCGCGGCGCCGACTGGGTGCTTGTCGCCGATTCGCGGCCCGTCTCGTATGCGGTGTTCAACGCGATGCTGCCGGAGATCGTGCAGATCGGCGGCGTGTGGACGCCGCCCGAGTGCCGGGGCCGAGGCTACGCGCGCTCCGTGGTCGCGGGCTCGCTCGTCGCGGCGCGCAAGCAGGGGGTGCAGCGGGCGGTGCTGTTCGCAGACCCGCTCAACGCCGCGGCCCGGGCGGCGTACCTGGCCCTCGGGTTCCGGATCGTCGGGGACTACGGCCTGGTGCTGCTCGCCCCGGCCTGAGGCCGCCGCCCTACACCACCGCCGACAGATTCAAGAGCGTCCGCCACGCCCGAAACACCGCGCCATACTCGGCATGCGTGAACGCCACCGTGCGCCCCGCGGTGCGCGTGGCCCCGGGGCACAGCTCCGCCATGTCCGCGTGGATCGTCAGGGCGAAGTCGACCTCCAGCGCCACCGGCGCGCGCAGGACGAAGGGAGCGTGTCGGCGCTTGAGCGCCTGCGTGACCTCGTCCCGAATCATGCGGCAGGCGACCGCGGGCGCCACGCTCTTCGCGGCGTGGCGGCTGACGGCTTCCTTCACGACGACGGTTGCGACGCCGTCCCCGAGCAGATCCTTCGCTTCGGCCGCGAGCGCCGCGTCGCCGCTGACGAGGGCCACCGGCACGCCATGCACGCCGGCGAGCGCGGCGTTGATGCCGAGCTCGCCGACGGGGCGGCCGTTCAGGCGCACTTCGTAGATGCGATCGGCGTAGGTGTGGTCCAGGATGGCGTGGCGCGTACCGGCGCGCGCGTGGTAGCCGATGAACACCGCCGCGTCGAACCCGGCGTCGATCCCCTCGACCATCGACTGCGGCTTGGGATCGCCGGCCACGAGCTCCGCCCCCGGGTGGAGCTCTTCGGCGAGCAGATTGCGCATGAACCAGTGGCTGTCGTTCACGACGATCCGCGTGGCGCCGGCGGCGAGGGCGCCATCAACGCCGGCGTTCGCTTCTGCGGTCATGAGGCGGCGGAACCGCCCGTACTCGCCGGCGCACGCCGGGGTGACCGGGTCGGTTTGAGACTCGTGGACGACGCCGGCAATCCCTTCCATGTCGACAGAGATGTAGACGCGCATGGCCTCAAAGCTATCTTTCGATGCGACTTTGTATTACAAAGTACTTGACATTGCTGCCGCGAAGTCGCATCGTGTACGTCATGGTCGCTCCCCGGCCGCTGCATGACCGCGCCCTCGACAACCTCCGCTACATCCGACAAACGATGGAGCGCGCGGGGTCGTTCACCGCGGTGCCCGGCTGGGGGCAGGTCGCGGTCGGGGCCACGGCCCTCGCCGCCGCGTGGCTCGCCGCGCGCCAGCCCACTCCGGAGCTGTGGCTCGCCACCTGGCTCGGTGCCGCCATCGTGGCGCTCGCGATCGGCGGCACGGCGATGGTCCGGAAGGCGTACGCGGTGAACGACCCAATCCTCTCCGGCCCCGGACGGCGGTTCGGCCTCAGCTTTCTGCCGCCGATGGTGGTCGGCGGGCTCCTCACCGTGGTGCTGTACCGCGCCGGCCTGGCGCACGCGCTCCCCGGCACCTGGCTGCTCTTGTACGGCACCGGGTTCGTGACCGGAGGCGCGTTTTCGGTCCGGATCGTCCCGGTGATGGGCGTGTGTTTCATGCTCGTCGGCTCCGTGGCGCTGTTCGGGCCCGCAGCGTGGGGAAATTGGCTGATGGCCGTGGGATTCGGCGGCCTGCACATCGTGTTCGGCACGATCATTGCCTGGAGGTACGGTGGCTAAACAGGGAGCGGCCCGGAAGACCGAGGCGGTCGAGCATGGGCTGAAGGGCGAGCGCGGTGGATTGCGCGCCGCCGAGCTCGACCGGCTGATCCACGAGCGGGTGCGTCTCGGCATCGTGAGCGCGCTTGCGGTGAACGATGCATTGAGTTTCAACCAGCTGAAGGCCCTGCTCAAGACGACGGACGGCAACTTGAGCGTGCACGCGCGCCGCCTCGAGGAGGCGCAGTACATCACCTGCGCCAAGTCGTTCGAGGGGCGGATCCCGAAGACCGAGTATCGGCTCAGCGCCGCCGGTCGGCGGGCGCTGGAACGCTACCTCGACCACATGGAAGCCCTGATTCACGCCACCCGACAGGGGTGAGGCATTTTTTTTGAGGTGCAACTTTATGCTACAAAGCTCTTCTCTCCACGTCGCCATCGTGATGGACGGCAACGGCCGCTGGGCCACCCGTCGGGGCCTGCCCCGCGCCGCCGGCCACCGCGCCGGCGCCGAGGCCGTGCGGCGGGCGGTCGAGGCCGCGCCCGGGCTCGGGGTCGCCGCGCTCACACTGTACGCGTTCTCCGCCGACAACTGGAAACGCCCCCCGGGGGAAGTCGCCGCGCTGATGCGCCTGCTCGCCCGTTACCTGCGTACCGAAACCCCTCGGCTCGTGAAGAACGGCGTGCGGCTCGAGCTGGTCGGTCGGCGCGACCGGCTGCCCGCCCCCTTGGTCGCCGCCATCGCCGCCGCGGAAGGCGCCACGGCGGGCGGCGCGCGCCTCCGGTTGCGACTCGCGGTCGACTACTCCTCCCGCTGGGCGATCGGCGCGGGCGCGATCCTTCCCGACGTGGATCTCCTCATCCGCACCGGCGGCGAGCAGCGGCTCTCCGACTTCCTGCTATGGGAGTGCGCGTACGCGGAGCTCCACTTCACCACGACGATGTGGCCGGACTTCGGGGCCGTGGAGCTGGCCGCCGCGGTCACCGACTTCCACGCGCGCACGCGCCGCTTTGGCGGGCTACCGGAGGCGGCGGCAGGATGAGCGCCATCAGCGACAGGACGAGGCTCGGCCTCGAGATCCTCGGCGCAGGCGTGGTGCTCGGGATCACGGGCGACGGGCTGTTGCGCGCCACGCCGTGGGGGCTCAATGCCCTCCTCTGCACCACGGGGCTCGTCACGGCCGCGGTGTGGCTGGTGCGTCGCCACCGCGTCGCGGTGAGCGCCGACGCGCCGTGGCTCGGGGCGGCGGCCCTCCTCGTCGCATCGACGTTCGTCGCCCGCGACTCGCGCACGCTCCACGCATTCGACACCATCGGCCTGACGATCGTCCTGGCGGTCTCCTTCATGAGCATCCAGGGAGTCGGGCTGCGCGGTCGCCAGGCGTGGCACTACGTGCGGGCCGGCTTCGACGCCGCCGTAAGCGCGTGGATCGGCGTGTTCCCCCTCATCGGTCGCGACGTGACGTGGAGCGAGCTGCCTCGGGGCGGCCGGCTGGGGCAGGCGCGTGCGGTCGCGCTCGGGGTCGCCCTGGCCTTTCCGTTGCTGGTCGTCTTCGGCGGCCTGTTCAGCTCGGCGGATGCCGTGTTTCACGACGTCGCATCCGATCTCTTCGCGATCGACTTCGACTCCGTGCGGGGGCACCTCGGGCTGTTCGGGATCTTCACGGCACTCACGGCGGGATATCTGCGCGGCGCGCTGCTCCGCGCGGCTCCATCGCGCTCGGTCGCGGAGGGCGACTCCCGTCTGTCCCTTGGCATCATTCCGGTGGCCACGGCGCTGGGCCTGGTCGATCTGCTGTTCCTCATGTTCGTCGTTATTCAGCTGCGCTACCTGTTCGGCGGCGCGGAGCTGATTGCCACCGCCACCGGCCTGACATACGCCGAGTACGCCCGGCGGGGATTCTTCGAGCTCGTGACCGCCAGTGCGCTGGTGCTCCCCCTGCTCGCCGGCGCCGACTGGTTGCTGCGGAACGAGTCGCGCGAGCACCAACGGACGTTCCGGCAGGTCGCGATCGTGCTGCTCCTGTTGCTCGCGGTGGTGATGGCGTCCGCGCTGGCGCGCATGCGCCTCTACGTCGGTGCGTTCGGACTGTCGGAAATCCGCGTCTACTCGACGGCCTTCATGCTCTACCTCGCAGGCGTCTTCGCCTGGTTCGCGTGGACCACCCTGCGCGGGGAGCGCCGGCGCTTCGCCTTCGGCGCCCTGGTCCTGGGGTTTGTGGTGCTGGGTGGCCTGCACCTGGTCAATCCCGACGCGCTCATCGTCCGGACCAACCTGGCACGCCCCCCCGCCGAACGGCCATTCGACGGCTGGTATGCCGCCTCGCTCAGCGCCGATGCCGTGCCGTTGTTGCTGGAAGCGCTCCCCCGTCTTGACGGACGCCAGCAGTGCACCGTTGCGGCGGGACTCCGCGAGCAACTCGGGAGGCTCGAGCGCGATGACTGGCGCAACTGGAACTTCGCCCGGGCCCAGGCTCGTCGCCTGTTGCGCGACCAGTCGGCCCGTCTGCAGACGGACGTCTGCCCGAAGGCCCGGTCATGATCACAGCCCGTTCCTGAGCCGCGACCCTCGCCGCGGGCGGGAAGCAGGCTACCTTAGAGACATGGGTCTGCAGATCGTCCAGGTGGACGCCTTCGCGAACCGCCCCTTCGGCGGCAACCCCGCGGCCGTGTGCATTCTGGCCGAGCCCCGGGACGAGCGCTGGATGCAGGACGTGGCGCGCGAGATGAATGTCGCCGAAACGGCCTTCCTCCACCCCGAGAACGAGGGCTACCGGCTCCGCTGGTTCACGCCCGTGCTCGAGGTCGCGCTGTGCGGTCACGCGACCCTCGCGAGCGCGCACGTCCTGTGGGAGGACGGCCATCTCCCGGCGGGGCGGCAGGCCCGGTTCCACACGCAGAGCGGGTTGCTCACCGCCGACCGCCGGGACGACTGGATCGAGCTCGACTTCCCCGCCACGCCCCCGGTGGCCGCGCCGCCGCCTCCCGGCCTCGCCGCCGCCCTCCGCGTCGCGGCCCGCTGGGTGGGGCGGAGCAAGTTCGACTATCTCGTCGAGGTCGATTCCGAAGACGCGGTGCGCGGTCTCAAGCCCGACCTGTTCGCGCTCGAGCGGATCGAGGCGCGCGGGATCATCGTGACGAGCCGCGCCACGACGGCGGGCTATGACTTCGTGTCGCGCTTCTTCGCGCCCCGGAGCGGCGTGCCGGAAGATCCGGCCACCGGCTCCGCCCACTGCGCGCTGGCGCCGTTCTGGGGCGAGCGTCTCGGGCGCACGGCAATGACGGCCTACCAGGCGTCGGCCCGCGGGGGCGTCATCCGCGTCCGGCTCGCCGGCGACCGCGTCGTGCTCGGCGGTCAAGCGGTCACCGTGCTGCGCGGAGAGCTCGTGTGAAGCCGGTGCGCTTCGAATGCAGCGGCTCTCCCGCCGACGCCCGGGCCCGGCTCGAAGCCGTCATCGACGGCCGCCCCTGGAACACCGCCGGCATGGACGGCTGGATCCGCGGCGAGAGCGTGGTCCTCTACTACCGCGATGGGGCCAAGTATCGGGCCTTATTCCGGCCCACCTTCGTAGGGCGCTTCCGCGAGCGTGAGGGGCGGACGGTGCTGGACGGCCGGTTCCGCATGACCTGGTTCGCGCGCGCCCTGCTGCCGGTCTGGCTGGCGCCGGCGATCGTGTGCCTCGTCGTCGCGCTCGCCCCCACCCGGCTCGAGCCCCAGACCCCGGGCATCCGGATCGCCCTGGCGCTGCTGGGCGGCTTGCTCGGCGCGCTGGCGTTCGGCCGGTTCGCCCTCGAATGGTGGGGCCGGCCGGGAGACGTCGCCGCGGTCTCGCAGGCCATTCGGACGGCCGTCAAGCCCTAAGGGCTCTCTCCTTCGGCCCATGACTGCCACGACTCCGCAACCGACCGTGCGGGCGACCCGCCTCGCGGGTTACCTCTTTGCCCTCGGCGCCGGCGCCGTGTGGGGCACCACCGGCCCCCTGTCCACGGCGCTGTATCGCGCGGGTGAGGCGATCACGGGAATCGGCTTCTGGCGCCTCGTCGTGGGGCTCGTCGGCTTCATCGTGTACGGCCTGTTTCGGCCGCAGCTGTTCCGGATCGACCGCAAAGCCTGGCTGCTGGTGGGCCTGGGCGGCGGCACGCTGGTCGCATTGTTCGAAGTCGCGTATCAGTTCGGCATCGCGGGGACGGGTGTCGCGGGCGCGGCGGCGCTGCTCTACATCGCACCGGTGCTCGTCGCCATCCTCGCGAAGCCGATCCTGGGCGAGCCGCTGACCGCGCTGCGCGTGGCGCTCGCCCTCGTCGTGATGGCGGGCGCGGCGCTCACGGTCCAGGGCGGCAGCCACGGCGCCGGGTCGGCGGCCGTCCCGCTGCCCAGCCTGATCGAGGGCGTGGCAGGCGGGCTCCTCGCCATGCTGTCCTACGCCGGCACGACCCTGCTCGCGCGCTACGCAGTGCCCCGATACGGAGCGCTCCAGGTGCTGTTCCTCGAGATCGTGGGCGGCGTCGTGGTGCTCGGAATGGTGCTGCCGCTCGCGGGGCACGCACCGCTGGCGCCGCACACCGCGGGAGCGTGGACCTACATCCTCCTCCTGTCCCTCGGCTCGGTGCTCGCCGCGAACTTCCTGTTCTTCGCCGCCCTGCGGCGGATCGACGCTGCCCCGACCGCCGTCGCGGCGACGATCGAGCCGGTGGTGGGGACATTACTCGCCCTGGCCCTGTTCAATCAGCAATTGACCCCGCTTGGCTGGCTCGGTCTCGCGATGGTCGTGGGTGGGGTGGCGACCGGGTACCTGCAGGAAGGGAAGCCGACGGTCTAAGAGGACGACCTGGCCGTCGTGGCGTCCTGGCGTCGGGTAACGCCATTCATGACGAGCTCCAGCGCGACGAGGAAGACCCCGCCCCACACCAGCGCCGGGAGGTCGCTCAGATCCCGGCCCAACCTGACCCAGAGCCAGCGGGCGATCAGGTAGCACCACAGCCCCCCGGCGAACCAGCCGGCGACGCGTACCAGACGCCCCACGCCGCTGCGAATGTCGGGGAGGGTGAGCAGAATCGCCTCGATGTAGTGGCCGAAAAAGGTGAAGCAGAACGCGACGGTGAACGCGTCGACGAAGTCCGACACCAACGACGCGTGGCGCGGCAGCGCAAGCAGCAACCCGAAGCCCAGCACGAGGGCCGCGACCGTGTTGCGGGTCAGCATCTGAGGGAACGGCTCGTCCACTAGTGGCCTCCCGTCGGAGCCGGCTTGAGGTACTGGTCGAGCCAGTCGAGCACCGTCCCCCACCACAGGCGGCGGTTGCGCGGCCGCGTGATCCAGTGACCCTCGTCCGGAAAATACAGGAACTTGGCGGGCACGCCCATCACTTTGGCGGCCGTGAACGCCTGGTAGCCCTCCGAGAGATCCACCCGATAGTCGAGCTGGGAGTGCACGATCAGGATTGGCGTCTTCCAGCTCCGCACGAAATTGAGCGGCGACCATTTCTCGTACAGCGGGCGGTTGGCGTACGGCGTGCCCGCGAACTCCCAGTTCGGGAACCACAGCTCCTCGGTGGAGCCCGCCATGCTCGCCGGGTTGAACACGCCGTCGTGCGCCACCAACGCCCTGAAGCGGTTCGTGTGTCCCTCGATCCAGTAGATCATGTAGCCGCCGTAGGAGGCCCCCGCCGCGCCCATGCGGGTCGAGTCCACGTACGGCAGCCGGGCCACGACGTCCAGCCCCTTCATCAGGTCTTCGTACGGGTAGTCCCCCCAGTG
>DATHGL010000420.1:0-2104 GCA_035317625.1 Gemmatimonadales bacterium
CTCGCTGTTCCGGGACTTCGCGCGGGCGGTCGGTGCCCACCTCGCCAAGTACGATGCGTGCATGGACGGCCAACGCTACGCGGGCCGGATTGACGCGGGCCTGCGGGCTGGTGAGGCGGTTGGGGTGCGGGCCACACCCAGCTTCTTCGTGAACGGGCGCTCGTTTGAAGGGCGCTCCACGTCGGATGACTTCAAGGCCCTCGTCGACAGCCTGACCACCAAGCGCAAGTGATTCGCCGCCAGGCGATGGCGCTCCTCGCGCTGGTGGGGCTGCTGGTCGCGACCTATCTCTGGCTTTACAAGATCGGGGTGCTCGGCGAGCTGCGGTGCGGGACGGGCACCTGCGAGGTGGTGCAGGCCAGCCCCTATGCGGCGCTGCTCGGCATCCCCGTCGCGTTCTACGGCGTGGCGGGATACGCCGCGCTGTTCGTGATCAGCCTCGGCGGATTGCAGCCGCGGTTCGCCGCGGACCGACGCGTCGCCGTGCTACTCGCGGCGCTGGCCACGACGGGATTTGCGTTCACGCTGTATCTCACCGCCATCGAACTGTTCGTCCTGCACGCGATTTGTCGCTGGTGCGTCGCGTCGGCCGTGATCATGACCGCCATCTGGGCGATAGCGGTCACGGGCGTCCGCCGTAACGGGTGAGGGACGCCGCCGTCAGCGTGACCGCCCTCGGCAAGCCGCCCCGACGCGCTAATATTCAGCGCCTATGACCCCACCCCCACCGTCGGCACCCCGGGCCGGCCCGCACGGCCGGTATCTCGCCACGCTGGCGCTCGCCGCGCTGGGCGTTGTGTACGGCGATATCGGGACGAGCCCGCTGTACGCGATCCGCTACTCGTTCTACGGGCCGCACGCCATCGCGGTCACCCCGGGCAACGTGCTGGGGGTGCTGTCGCTGGTCTTCTGGGCCCTCATGATCGTGGTGACGATCAAGTACCACATCGTCATCATCCGAGCGGACAACAAGGGCGAAGGAGGCGTGCTCGCCCTGATGGCGCTCGTCAACGGCAGCCGTGTGGCCCGGGGTCTGTCGCCCCGCCGCGTCATGATCATCCTGGGGATCTTCGGGTCGGCCCTCTTGTACGCGGACGGGGGCCTCACGCCGGCGGTCTCGGTGCTGAGCGCTGTCGAAGGGCTCGAGATCGCGACGCCGGCGCTGGCCCCGTGGGTGATCCCCGTGACGCTCGCGATCCTGATCGGGTTGTTCCTGATGCAGAGTCGCGGGACCGCCCGCATCGGTGCGGTGTTCGGCCCGGTGATGCTCGTGTGGTTCGCCACGATCGGTGTGCTCGGCTTGAGTCAGATCATCCAGCAGCCCGGAGTGCTGGCCGCGGTGTCTCCGTACCATGCGGTGCGCTTTTTCGCCGAGGATTTCCGCCGCGGATTCGTGGTGCTGGGCGCCGTATTCCTCGTGGTCACCGGCGGCGAGGCGCTGTATGCGGACCTCGGCCACTTCGGCCACCGCGCGATCCAGATCGCGTGGTTCGGCGTCGCGCTCCCCTGCCTGCTGCTCAACTACTTCGGGCAGGGGGCGCTGCTGCTCCGCGCCCCCGCCGCCGCGGTGAACCCGTTCTACCATCTCGCCCCGAGCTGGGCCCTATACCCGCTGATCGTGCTGGCGACCGCGGCCGCGATCATCGCCTCGCAGGCGGTCATTTCGGGCGCGTTCTCGCTCACGCGTCAGGCGGTGCAGTTCGGCTACAGCCCGCGGCTCCAGATCGAGCACACGTCGTCGCGCGAGATCGGCCAGATCTACGTACCCCTGGTCAACCGGGGGCTCATGCTGCTCACCTGCGGGCTGGTGCTCGGGTTCCGCGCGGCCGACACCCAGCAGCCCACGTCCAGCAACATCGCCGGTGCGTACGGAGTGGCCCTCTCGACCCTGATGCTCATCACGACGCTGATGTTCTACGTGATGAGCCGTGAGGTGTGGCGCTGGAGCTTTGCGCGCGCCGCGCTCGTGGCCGGCCTGTTCTTGTGCGTGGATGTGCCATTCTTCGGCGCGAACATGCTGAAGATCCGCTCCGGCGGCTGGGTCCCCTTGGCGATCGCGGCTGGCATCTTCCTGCTGATGACCACGTGGAAGCGTGGTCGCGAG
>DATHGL010000421.1:0-2365 GCA_035317625.1 Gemmatimonadales bacterium
GCCGCCCGAGACCGCGACGCCGCGGTTGTTGGGGCCGCAGCACGCGGTCGAGACCGGACCGTTCTTGTGCGTGTACTCCCACAACATTTTCTGCGTCCGCAGGTCGAACGCGCGCACGATGTTGTTGGGCGTCGCGGGCGAGGTGATGTACATGACCCCGGCCACTACGATCGGCGTGGTCTCGAAGCTGCCAAGCCGCTCGGACCCGTGCGTGTACACGGCCCGCGGCACGAGATTCTTGACGTTCGCGGTGTTGATCGTCTTGAGAGGCGAGAACCGGTTGTTCCAGTAGTTGTGTCCGTACATCAGCCAGTCGCCGCTCGCAGCGGCATTGAGCAGCATGTCATTCGTCACCGCCGCGCGCGTCGCAGCGGCGTCTGCGGCGCCCCCCGACCCCTGCGCGCAACCCGGTGCGGCGACGAGCGAGGCAACCGTCACCGTTGCGCACCATCGAGCCAACCGCTTCATACCCACCTCCGTTGAAGGTCGACCACTACTCCCCAGCACCGAGCGAGAGCCCGACATACATGTTGCGACCAGGAGCGGGCTCATAATAGCGCCCATTGGACGCGTTGATGACCACCGACCCCACGTACGACCGGTTGAACACGTTGTTGAACCCGACGAACGGGCGCACCCTCACGTTCCCGACCGTCCCGTCCCAACCAAGGCGCACGTTCGTCGTCCACCAGGGAAGCGTACTGGTACCGAGCGTATCGTTCACAAAGTAGCCCGACGAATGCGTCTCCTCGACCTCCACCCAGCCGCTACGCCCCAGCGCGGGGCGGCCCTGGAGCAGGAAGTGGAGCCAGTGCTGCGGAATCCCGGGCAGCGCCCGGCCGTCGAGTACGTGCGACCCCGTCGTGTAGCTCGTGTAGCGGAAGTCCGAGTAGGTCCAGCTCGTCGTCAGGTTCAGTCCCGACACGATCTCGAGCTCGGCGCCGAGCTCCACGCCGCGGTGGCGCGACGTGCCGGCGTTCTGAAAGAACACGCGGCCGGGGGACGACGCAACCTGGCTGCCGATCAGCTCGCCGCGCACCTCGGCCTGGAACAGCGCCACGGAGTAATTCAGCCGGCCCGCCAGGTCGCCCCGCACGCCGAGCTCGTAGTTGGTCGCGTGCTGCGGCTGGAGCGTCGGGTTGAAGCCGCCGGCCGAGTCGGGCCGGTTGGTGAGCTCCGTCGTGGTCGGCGTCTCGAACGAGGTCCCCACATTGCCATACACGGTGACCGCGTCCGACGGCGTGACGGCGACCCCGACCGAGCCCGACAGCGCCTTCATCAAGCGCCGGCCCGAGTCGTCCGGGTTGGTCGGCGTGATGAGGCGGTCGGCCACCTGGAAGTTCACCCAATCGTAGCGCACTCCGCCCGTGACCGAAACGTGCGGCGTGACTTGCAGCGCGCTCTGGACGAACGGCCCGACCTCCGTCACGTGCTCGAGCTGGGCGAGCTGGCGCAGGGTGTCCGGCCGGCCCGCGGTGTTGCCGTAGTTGAGCCGGTCGTCCCGCTGGCGCTGGAAGTCGACGCCCGCCGTGAGCCGGTGCTCCAGGGACCCGAGCGGCATCGGGCGGCTGACGGCCAGCCGCGTGCCGTAGTCCACGCGGTCGAGATCGATGTACGCGAACGTGGTCGGGTTCTTGAGACTGCGGGTGATGCCGAACACGGTCAAGGACGCCTCGCCGCCGCCCATGAGCTCGCGCCGCAGCGTGACGCCGCCCTGCCCTTGCGTCACTTCCTTCCCCGCCACCCGGGTGATGTTGATCGCGGCCGCCGAATCGGGGTTCCTGCTCATCTCGGCGGCGGTCAGCGCCCCTGGATTGTCGGCCCGCGGATCCCAGCCGAAGTCCGCGGTGGCGGCCAGTGACCACCCAGCGGCGAGCGGGAAGTGCCACCGCGTGTTGAGGTTCCGAAAGTCGGCGTTGGAGTGCTGCCGCTGGCCCGTGTAGTCCAGGCGCGAGACGGTCACCAGCCCGCTTCCCGGGCCGACGCGGAACGACGTGCTCGACTGCCATTTGCTCCAGTTGCGCTCCAGATCGCGGTCGAACGTGCCGAACAGGACACGCACGTCCTGCTTGACCGTCTGGGGCGCGGTCGGGTCGGTCCAGATGCTGATCACGCCGCCCGAGGAGTTGCCGAACAGCGCCGAGGCGGAGCCGCGCAGCACCTCAATCCGGTCCGCGGCGCCGAGCTCCAGATTCGTAAGCTGGCCCTGACCGTCGGGGAGCGTCTGCGGGATCCCATCCACCAGCACCTTGATCCCCCGCACGGCGAACGCGGAGCGTGCGCCGAACCCGCGGATCGAGATGCGTTGATCGAGCGAAAAGTTGTACCGGTTCGCCGCGTACACACCGGGCACGGTGACGAGCGC
>DATHGL010000422.1:0-2576 GCA_035317625.1 Gemmatimonadales bacterium
CCATGTTGTCCGGCCTAGTCGCCGGTGAGCCGATCACGCTGGCCATCCTGGACCATCCGAAGAATCCCGGCTTCCCGACCTATTGGCACGCCCGCGGCTACGGCCTGTTCGCCGCCAACCCACTCGGCCAGAAGGCGTTCACCAATGGGAAGGAGGCCTTGAACTTCCGGCTCGCCCCGCAGGAAGCCACGACCTTCCGCTACCGCATCCTGATCCTCTCACGCTCTGCGACCCCAGAGCAGATCGAGACGTACTACCGGGACTTCACCCGGTGAGCGAGGCCGTGTCGGCGGTGAGAATCCACCCGGCAGACAACGTCGTGGTGGCGGTTCGGCCGCTTTCCGCCGGTTGTGAAGTCGCGCTCCAAGACGACTGCGTCGTCCTACGGGAGGACGTGGCCCCGGGCCACAAGATCGCCCTCAAGCCACTGGAGCCGGGCCAGTCGGTCGTCAAGTATGGCTTTCCCATCGGAACGGTGACTGCACAAATCGCGCGGGGCGCGTGGGTGCATACGCACAATCTGAAGACGCGGCTCGAGGGCGAGGTGGAATATCGCTACGAGCCCGCGACCGCACCGGATCGAACGCGGAACACGGAACGCGGAACGCGGAACAGCCGTTCCGACTTCCGCGTTCCGACTTCCGCGTTCTTCCAAGGCTACCGCCGCCCCAACGGGCGCGTCGGCACGCGCAACGAGGTGTGGATCCTCAACACCGTGGGCTGCGTGAACCACGCCGCCGAACGGATCGCGCAGCTCGCGACAGAGCGGTTCGCGGGACAGGTCGACGGCGTGCACGCCTTCTCGCACCCCTACGGGTGCAGCCAGCTCGGCGACGACCTCCGGAATACCCGTCGCGTCCTCGCCGGGCTGATGCGGCACCCCAATGCCGGCGGCGTGCTGGTGCTCGGCCTCGGCTGCGAGAGCAACCAGATGGACGGCCTGCTGGACCTGGCCGGCGACGTCGACCGCGAGCGACTGCGGTTCTTCAACTCACAGGAGGTCGTCGACGAGATCGCAGCGGGGCTGGAGCATGTGGCGGCGCTGGTCGCGCGGATGGAGCCCGACGCGCGCGCAGCGTGCCCGGCCTCGGACCTGGTGCTCGGCCACAAATGCGGCGGGTCGGACGGCTTCAGCGGGATCACGGCGAATCCGCTCCTCGGGCGCGTCGCCGACCGCCTGAGCGCCCTCGGAGGCGGGGTGATCCTCACCGAAGTGCCGGAGATGTTCGGGGCCGAGCAGCTGTTGATGAACCGCGCGGTCGACGAGGCCGTTTTCTCGGACATCGTCGCGCTGGTGAACGACTTTAAGGCCTACTTCGTGCGGCATGGACAGCCCATCCACGAGAATCCCTCGCCCGGCAACATCGCCGGCGGCCTTACGACCCTGGAAGAGAAATCGCTGGGCGCGATCCAGAAGGGGGGCCAGGCCCCGGTACGGGGTGTGCTGCGGTACGGCCAGCCCGCGGTGTCATGTACGGAAGGGAAAACAGGCGGCCTGTGGCTGCTCGAGGCGCCCGGCAACGACGGCGTGTCGTCCACGGCTCTGGTGGCGAGCGGGGCGACACTGCTGCTCTTCACCACCGGGCGTGGCACGCCGCTCGGGTTCCCCGCCCCGACGCTCAAGATCTCGTCCAACTCGGACGTCGCCGCCAAGAAGCCGCACTGGATCGACCTCAATGCCGGGGCCGTGCTCGACGGCACCGCCTCTCTGGAGCAGCTTGAAGAGGACCTGTTCGGGCTGATTCTCGAGGTTGCCTCCGGGCGAACGCTCGCGAGCAACGAAAAGAACGGGTATCGCGAGATCGCTATCTGGAAGGAGGGAGTGACGCTGTGAACCGCGATGCGATCAGTCGTCGCCAGGCACTCCAGCAGGTCGCGCTGCTCTTGGGCGGCGCCATCTCCGCTCCGACGCTGGCAGGCGTCTTGAGCGCGGACACGCGCCGGGCATGGGCGACTTCGCCCCACTGGGCGCCGCGGACGCTCGACCCCGCCCAATTGGAGCTCGTCGCGACCGTGGCCGAGCACATCATCCCCCAGACGGACACGCCGGGCGCGCGCGCGGTCGGTGTGCACGGCTTCGTCGACACGCTGCTGACCGACCACTACCCGGTCACGGAGCGCGACCGGTTCTTGGCCGGTCTCGCAGGACTGGACGCGCGCGCCCAGTCCGCGCACGGTCGGACCTTTGCCCAGTGCGCCCCCGGGCAGCGTGTCGCGCTGCTCACCGCGATGGATGCGCAGGCGTACGGGCCGAGCCGGGGCGAGGACGGGTGGTTCTTCCGCCGCATGAAGGAGCTGACCCTCGTCGGCTATTACACGTCGGAGATCGGGGCGTCGCGAGAGCTGCGCGTCAACCCCATGGGCACCTATCTCGGCGACATCCCGTTCCCCGCGAGCGGGGGGAGGGAATGGTCATGATCACCTACGACGCGATCGTGATCGGCTCCGGCATCACGGGCGGTTGGGCGGCAAAGGAGTTAACCGAGAAGGGTCTGCGCACCCTGGTCATCGAGCGCGGGCGCAACGTGGTCCATCGCAAGGACTACATCACCGAGCACAAACCTGCCTGGGAGATG
>DATHGL010000423.1:0-3331 GCA_035317625.1 Gemmatimonadales bacterium
CGCTGCCGCCGTCCGGCCGGCGAGGCGCCCGGCCTTCATGGCGTTGACGATACCGCCTCCCGAGAGCGGGTTGATCATGTGCGCCGCGTCACCAACGACCAGGACGCCGTCGGTGTAGGTCTGCTTGATCGTGGTGTGCACGATCACGCCGCCCACGGTGTAACCGGTCTTCGTGCCTCGGGGGTAGCGACGGGCGAGCCAGGCGTCGAGATACTGCCGGGCGTTGCGGCCGTCGGCTTTGAGGGCGACGAGGCCCAGGCCGACGTTCGCGACCCCGACCCCTTTCGGAAACACCCAGGCGTAGCCGCCCGGCGCGAGGCGGTCGCTGAACTGCAGGTAGATCGCGTCCGGATCGAAGTCGATCCCGCTCACCACATACTGGGCGCACGATTCCATGTCGCGGGCGGGCACGCGTGTGTCGAGCCCCGCCCAGCGACCAACCATCGTCTCGACGCCGTCGGCCCCGACCACCACCCGCGCCCGGTAACTTCCGTCGCCGCCCGCGTGGCGCACGCGGACGTTCCAGCGCCCGTCCGTGCCACGGCTCATTCCCGCGGCCTCTGTGCCCACGACCACCTCGGCTCCCGCGGCGCTGGCCTGTGCGGCGAGGAACGCGTCGAACCGCGTGCGGTCGAGGATCCAGGCGACGTCGCGCTCGGCCACGGTCACCTCGGTATCGTCCGGCGCGATGAAGATGATACGGCGAATCTTGCGGGCGACCCACGGCGCGCCGTCGGGGTCGGCGAATTCGCGCAGCCCGGCGTCACCCACCCCTTCGGCGCACCGGACCGGCACGCCCACTCGGGCGTCGCGCTCGACCAGCACGACATCGAGCTCGGGCGCGGCGCGCTTGGCCTCCCACGCCGCCACCGCCCCGCCGGGGCCCCCACCGATGACCAGGACATCGGTGTCGCGCATCACGCGGCGACCATGGAGAGAGCCCCGACGGGGCAGGGGGCGACGCATTTGCGACAGCCGGTGCAGGTCGTCCCGTCCACCACCAGGTCGGCCAAGTCCAAGTGAATCGCTTCGGGTGGGCACAACGGCAAGCACAGACCGCAGCGGTCGCACACCTGTAGGTCCACCACGGCGATCTCGGACGGCGGGCGCGCGGGTCGCATGCGCGAACGGTAGCCGCCGCCGTCAGGGCCGTCAAGCATCAGCCTTGCTTGGAGTTACGCTTTTCATTAGCTTGAGGCGCTCGCGCGCGCCCGCCCGACAACCCTTCACCTGACGACTGCGTGCCCATACGCTGGCCGAAGTGGACGCTTGGTGCCTGGAGCCCGGCGAATGAGATCGCCGTGGACCTGGGGACCGCCAACACCCTGATCTACGTCAAGGGCGAGGGCATCGTGCTGAACGAGCCCTCGGTCGTCGCGATCGAGAAGGCGACCGGGAAGATCAAAGGGATCGGGCTCGAGGCGAAGCGGATGCTGGGCCGCACGCCGGATGGCATCCTGGCGGTCCGGCCGCTCAAGGACGGCGTGATCGCCGACTTCGACGTGACCGAGAAGATGCTGCGGTTCTTTCTCAAGACCATCATCGACCGCCACCTGTTCCGCGTAAAGCCCAAAGTGATCGTGTGCGTGCCGTCGGGCATCACCGAGGTGGAAAAGCGCGCGGTGCGGGACTCGGCCCAGTCGGCGGGGGCCAAGGAGGTCTACATGGTGGCCGAGCCGATGGCGGCGGCGATCGGCGTGGGGCTCCCGGTCGAGACACCAACGGGGAACATGGTGATCGACATCGGCGGCGGGACCACGGAGATCGCGGTGATCGCGCTCTCCGGGATCGTGTCGGATACGTCCATCCGCACGGGCGGCGACGAGCTGGACCAAGCCATCGTGCAGTTCATGCGCAAGAATTACAACCTGCTGATCGGCGAGCCCACGGCCGAGCAGATCAAGATTCAGATCGGGTCGGCCGCGCCGGTGGGCGAGGAGCGCGAGATGGAAGTGAAGGGCCGAGACCTGGTCTCCGGTATCCCCAAGATCGTGCGCGTACACTCGAGCGAGATCCGCGAGGCGGTGCAGGAGCCGATTCAACAGATCGTGGATGCGGTGCGGCGCGCCCTCGAGATCACGCCGCCGGAGCTCGCGAGCGATATCGTCGATCGGGGCATCGTGATGACCGGCGGGGGCGCGTTGATCCGCGGCCTCGACGTGCTGCTGCAACAGGAGACGGGCCTGCCGATCCACCTCGACGACGACCCGATGACCTGCGTCGTGCGGGGGACGGGACGGATCCTCGACGATCCGGAGAAATACCGCAACGTCCTGACCACGTAGGGCGATGGCGCTCGGAGCGGACCGCTACGCCACGCGGGGCGACACCCTCGCTTTCCTCGGATGCGTCCTGCTGTCCGTCGCCGCCATGACCCTGCCCGAGCGGATTCGCGATCCGCTGGCGCGGGGCCTGCGGCAGACAGTGCTCGCGCCGTTCCTGGGGCTGCAGCAGCAAACCGAGCTCCTGTCCGCGTCGCTGGCACGCTACGCCGCGGTGGTCGCGCAGCGTGACTCGGCCGCTCTCGCTGCCACCTTCCTGCCCGAGCTGCGCGGTGAGAACACCCGGCTCCGCAGCCTGCTCGGACTGGGCCAGCGCCTCTCGAGCAGCTACGTGCCGGCGGAGGTGCTGCACGAGCCCGAGCCCACCAGCGCCCTCACCTTCATCGTGTCCGCAGGCAAGAAGCAGGGGGTGAAGCCCCTGTCGGCGGTGGTGAGTCCGGAAGGCCTGGTGGGGATCGTGAGCGCCGTGGACACGCGCACCAGCGTGGTGGTGAGCTGGGCGCATCCCGAGTTCCGCGCCAGCGCCATGGCGGCGGACGGGAGCGTGTACGGCATCATTGCGCCGCACGGCACCGAGGGCCCCCGCATGTGGCTGCTCGAGCTGCAGGGCATCGCGTACCGGCAGCTCGTGCCCACCGGTACCATGATCCTCACGTCCGGGCTCGGGGGCGTCCTGCCGCGCGGCATCCCGATCGGCACGGTGGTGGGCGTGGCAGGGGAAGCGGAAGGCTGGGAGCGCACGTACCTCGTGCGGCCCGCCGTGCACCCCGCCGCCGTGACCCACGTGATGATTCTCACGGGCCCGCCCCTGAGAGGCGACCTGCGCTCGCTGTTCGAGTCGGGCGGGGAGACGCCGTGAGGCGCAGCGACAAGTACCGCTTCTACGTGATCCTCGGCGTGCTCGTCGTGCTGCAGTTCTCGGTGCGGGGACGGCTCGGCGGCGACCGCATAGCGCCCGATTTCCTGCTGCTGGCGCTCCTGATCTACACCATCCGCGCCCGGCCCGGGCCCAGCGCCGGGGCGGGCTTCCTCGTCGGATTGGTGCGGGA
>DATHGL010000424.1:0-5011 GCA_035317625.1 Gemmatimonadales bacterium
CCTTCGCGAAGCCACGGAGCCTGTCATCCTGAGCGCCGCAGGCGCGAAGGATCTGCTTTTCGTGATCCCCGGGCTTGCGCCCGAGGTCAGTCGTCCCGGGTGGGCTCTGGGCCGAGAGCCTCCGGAACCCGATAGAGCGGCCTGCGACTCCGTAGGTGGGAGCGAGAGAGCGGGAGGGCGACGCTGCCTGGCGGTGCGGCGCCGACGGTGCGATTGTACTGGCGTCAGGCTCTCCGTCGGCTCACGCGGAGGTTCGCCATGCTGCGTTCCCGTTCTCTCCTACCCCTCCTCGCGCTCTCCGTGCTCGCATCGGGCTGCGCCACGACGCGACCGTTTGACCGGTCCACCGAGCCCGGCGGTAAGCCGCTGCCGCCGACGACGGCCGGCGCCGTGATCATCTCCGGGCAGGCGCTGTCGGCCAACCCCGGCCTGACCGTCCTCGACGCTATTCGACGCGTGATGCCGCAGCTCCGCGTCTCCGACTGGTCCCGCAATCACTGCCCGGCGCTGCAGCTGCGCGGCAAGGACAGCGTCACAGGCAGCTCCGATCCCGACGTGTACGTGGATGGGACCCGCACGGGGGATACCTGCCCGCTCGTCACGCTCCAGGCGAGCCAGACGCGCCGCGTCGAGGTCTACCCGCTCGGCGTCACGCCCCGGCCCGGCTATTCCAGCAGCGGCCACGGCCTCATTCTCATCTTCGTCGAGCGCGCGGATACGACCGGCGGCGGCTGAGCAAAAGCCCCCGGCGAGCGGGCCGCTCGCCGGGGGCTTCTCCGAATCTACCGATGCTGGGCGAGCTATTGCCGCCCGGTGAACCACAACGGCTTCTTCAGGTCGGTGCTGCTCTCGAAGCCCTGCGCCGCGACGGCCGCGTCGACGTTCGCCCTGTTGAGCACCTGCTCTTGGTCCTCGTACGGTAGGCGTTCGGGGATGCTGGTGAGCACCGCGCGCGGCCCTGGTACCAGCGCCGGCACACCCGTACGACGTACTTCGGTCCACGCTTCCATTCCCTGCATGTACAGCGAGACCCACTTCTGGTACGCGATCTGGCTCAGGCCCGCGGCCCCACCCGCGTACACCACCCGCGGCTGGGCCAGGTAGGCGTCGATGGCGGCCGTGGCGATGCCGTACTGCTCCATCGACGCGCGAATCGCGTTCGCGTACAGCGTGGCCGCGCTGCCGCTGATCCAACCCCGCTCCGCCGCCTCGGCCTCGAGGAACAGCACCTCGGAGTATGTCAGCAGCGCCAGCGGCGCGTCCGGCGTCTCGCGCCAGTAGGCGCCGATGCGTGAGATCAGGAAGAGGGGAGCGCCTTCTCCGTCGTTCAGCCCGTTGGGCAGACCCTCATAGGTCCGGTTGGCCACGACCGTGTCCTTGTTGAGCTGCGCGAACACCGGCAGACGAGGGTCGTTCCAGCTCGTGAGAGAGTCTACGTACGTCTTGCTCAAGCCATAGTCATCGCGGCCGCGCGCATCGTCGTAGATCGGGTTCCGGTTCGGCGATACCGACAGGTACAGGAGCTGCGCGTTGTCGGCGTTGCTGTCGAACACTCCAGCCGACGCTGCCGCCTGTGCTTGCGCCGCCGCAGTGGTCGCATCCACGTTCGACAGATGCATCGCCAGCCGCAGCCGCAGCGAGTTGGCGAACTTCTGCCACTTGGTCATGTCGCCGTCGTACAGGAGGTCGCCGCTCGGGAACCCGATGCCCGCCGGATCGATCTGCTGACTGGCCGTGGTCAGGTCGGCGAACAGCGCCGTGTAGATGTCTCGCTGTGAGTCGTACTTCGGGGTCAGGACGGCGTTACCCTTGAGCGCCTCCGAATACGGAATGTCGCCCATGGCGTCGGTCATGGCTCCGAAGGCGTAGGACTTCATGATGCGTCCGACCGCCTCCCAGTTGGGCGTGCTCGTGGCGACGCCTTTATCGATCATCCGCTGGAAGTCCTCCAGCGCGCCGTTGTAGAAATCCCAGCCGCCGCTCGTCCCCGGACGGACGATGTACTTGTCTTCGTCCCGGTACTGAATCTCCGAGTAGTATTGCACCCAGAGCCCGCCGCCTCGGATGTTCAGGCTGGTGACCCCGTCCACCCCGTCTACCACTAGTTGGATCGCATTCCCTAGGATCGACGGCGGCGGCACGTCGGTCGGTCCGTTCGGGTTGTCGTTGACCGACGTCAGATCACCGCAGGCCGTGCCGCTCGCGATGAGCGCGGCGGCGAGGACGCTCAGGATCGTGTCTCTCATGGTCGCTCTCCTTCGCTCGGCGGCTACGGCCGCACGGACACGGTGAAGCCGTAGCTGCGCGCTGTGGGCAGCTGGCCGTTTTCGACGCCCTGGCGGTTGCCGGTGTCGAACGTGGTCTCCGGATCGATCGTGGGCTGCTTCGCCCAGAGCAGCAGGTTGCGGCCCACGAGCGCGACGGTCGCCGCCGCGAAGCCCAGGTGCCGGGCGACCGACGCGGGTAGCTCGTAGGCCAGGCGCAGCTCGCGGAGCTTCAAGTAGCTCGCGTCGACGATGCCCGTCTCCTGGGCGTAGAACGTGTTGTGCCAGTACTCCTGCGCCAACACGTGCGTCGTGTCCGCCCTGTGTACCGGTAAGGTGTCGTTGTAGACCGCGTTCGGCACCACGAAACCGTCGTTCCATTGGTTCTCGCGTCCCTGCAGGCTCGCCTGCAGCACACCCGAGTACTGGCCGAACCACTTCGTCACCGAATACACGTTGCCGCCCATCTGCCCATCGAGCGTGAACGACAGGCTCAGGCTCTTGTAGCTGAAGGTGTTGGTGATGCCACCCACCCAATCGGGGTTGTAGTTGCCGAGCACCGTCTGCTTCGAGTCACGGATCGGCAGACCGTTGGTCGAGTCGACGATGATGTGGCCCAGAGCGTCCCGCTTCCACTTGGTGCCGACCAGATTGCCATACGGTTGTCCCGAATCAGCGGTCACGTTCACGTTCCAGTACGAGCCGATGACGACGCGCTGTACGCCGCCGTACAGCGAGAGCACTTTGTTCGTGTTCTTCGCCCAGTTCGCCGCGACATCCCAGCGAAAGTCGGGCCGGTCGATCGCCCTGATCGTCGCCGCCAGCTCGATGCCGCGGTTCCGCACATTCCCCGAGTTCACGACGGCCTGTGTGAAGCCGGTGGTTGGCGTGATCGACACAGGGAGGATCTGGTTCGTGCTGGACTTCTGGTACACGGTCGCGTTCAGGCTCGCGCGGTTGTTGAACAGACCGAGGTCGATGCCGACTTCCTCGGCGGTGGTCCGCTCGGGCTTCAGGGCCGCGTTCGGCAACCGGTTGGGCGCGGTGAAGCTCGGCTGGCCGCCCCACGCCGTGCCGGGGTCGTACACGGCCGCGAGCTGGTACGGATCCGTGTCGTTGCCGGTGCGCGACCAGTTCGCGCGTACCTTGCCGTAGGACAGCACGTCGCTCTGGACCTTGAGCGCGTCCGTGAAGACGAGCGCGGCGCCGACCGAGGGATAGAAGAACGAGTTGGCGCCCCTGGGCAGCGTCGACGACCAGTCGTTGCGCCCGGTCACGTCCACGTTGAGCCAGTTCTTGAAGTTGAAGCTGGCCAACCCGTAGAGCGAGTTGACCTTTTTCTTGGACTGGATGAGCGCCACGCCCGGTACGCCGGCCGAGTTGGACAGCGTGTACACGCCGGGGATCACCAGCTGGTGGACATTGCTCGTGTCGGTCTCGAGGTCGCTCACGCGCGCGTTGCCGCCGGCGTTCAGAGTGACGCTCAAGTCCCCGACCAGCGGGTGGTTGGCCGTGATGAGGAAGTCGCTGTTGGTTTCGCTGTGGGTCTCCCCCACATTGTTGAATCCGCCCTGGGGAAACGGCGAAATGTCGTTCACCGGGTAGTTCGCCCGGAAATGGTTCTGGTACCAGTCCCGACCGGTGCGACCGGTCACGCTCAACCAGTCGTTGAACTTGTACGTGACGGACGCGTGCCCCAGGCCGCGGTTGCGCGCGAAATCCGTCGTCTTGACGCCCGCCATCCAGTAGGGGCTCGCGTGATAGCTGTAGTTCCAGCTGTATGGGATGGGCGCGTCGGTGCGCAGGTTCGGATTGCCGATCAGGATCTGCTGGGTCAGTGGGTCGTTGGGATCGCGGTACAGGTTGTCCTTGAGGATTCTGGTGTCCACCTGGCGGCCGAACCAGATGAACCCCTGCATCGGGTCGATCTCCTCGTACGCCTGCGCCGGCTGATTCGTCATCGCTTCGTTGATGTAGTTGATCGACGCCTCGGCGCTCCACCGGTCCGAGATCTGCGTCCCACCAGCCAGCGTCACGTCGGTACGGGTGTTGGTGTTGTTCGGGTACATGCCGCTGTCGCGTATGCGGCCGACCGACAGCCGCACATTGCTGCGATCGCTGCTCTTGGCGACGGCCACGCTCGTGTTGATCTGCGCCCCCGTGTTCCAGAAGTCGCGCACGTTGTTGGGGTGGGCGGCCCACGGCCCGACGCCGAAGAATTGATTGCACGGATGGGAGGCGTCATAGATGGCGGGCACGCCGATTTGGATCAGTGTGTCAGTGGGCACCCTGACGCAGCCGGTCGCCCGGCCGTCGAGCTTGGGACCCCAGCTCTCGTCCGCCCCGTCGTTTTTCCCGCCGAAGTTGCCGTCCACGAAGTCGAACTCGCCGTAGAAGCCCTGGCCGTACTGGTTCTGGTAGTCCGGCAGCCGCAGCGGCGATGCGAATGTCGTGCCGAACGTGGCCGTGACGCCGAAGCCACCGCTCGGCGCGTCCTTACCGCTCTTCATCGTGTAAAGGATGGCGCCGTTCGCTGCGCGCGAGCCGTACAGCGCCGCCGCGTTCGGGCCCTTCAGCACGGTGATCGACTGGATGTTGTTCGGGTCGATATCCGAAGCCGCATTGCCGACGTCGTAGCCACCCATCGACGACCCCGTCGGCCCCGTGCCCGCCCCGTAGCCACCGTTCTGGGCGGCCGAGTTGTCGATCGGGATGCCATCCACCACGATGAGTGGCTGGTTCTGGCC
>DATHGL010000425.1:0-10667 GCA_035317625.1 Gemmatimonadales bacterium
CGCTCGCCCGCGTGAGCCCCGCCAGTCACGCTGTCACGTTCATTACCGGACCGTCGCGCACCTCCGACATCGAGCTGACGCTGGTGGTGGGGGTGCACGGTCCGCAGACGGTTCATGTGCTTCTCATGGAGGAAGCATGACCCTCAAGTCTCCCGCGATCCTGCTCGCCGCCCTGTGGATGTCCGGGTGCGGCGGATCCGGCGCCGGGCGGCGCGGTTCACAGGCCGGCGTCGAGCAGCCGCTCAAGATCGCCGTGATCCCCAAGGGCACGACCCACGAATTCTGGAAGAGCATCCATGCCGGGGCGATCCAGGCGGCGCGCGAGCTCACCGACCAGGGCACACCGGTCGACATCATCTGGAAAGGGCCGCTGCGCGAGGACGATCGCGAGCAACAGATCCAGGTGGTGGAGGGCTTTCTCAGCCAGGGCGTGCAAGGCATCGTGCTCGCGCCGCTCGACAGCCGCGCGCTGGTGCGCCCCGTCGAAGAGGCCCGGCGCGCCGGGGTCCCGACGGTGATCATCGATTCCAGACTCGAGTCGGACGTGGTCGTCAGCTTCGTGGCCACCGACAACCACAAGGGCGGGCAGCTGGCCGCGAGCCGACTGGGCGAGCTGCTCGGCGGCAAGGGCAAGGTGCTGCTGCTGCGCTATGCCGAGGGATCGGCGAGCACAACAGAGCGGGAGCGGGGGTTTCTCGAGGAGCTGCGCTCGCGCTATCCGGCGATCGTGCTCGTCTCGGCCGACCAATACGCCGGCCCGACGCGGGAGACGGCCAAGCGCGCCTCGGAAAATCTGCTCAACCGCTACAGCGGCGATTTGCAGGGCATCTTCACCCCCAACGAATCCTCGACGATCGGGATGCTGCTGGCCTTACAAGATGTCGGCCTGGCGGGCAAGGTCCGATTCATCGGCTTCGATGCCGCCAGGACGCTGATCGACGCGGTCCGCGCGCGACAGCTCGACGGCGTGGTGGCCCAGAACCCGATGCGGATGGGATACCTCGGCGTCAAGACGATGGCCGATCAGCTCCGCGGCAAGCCGGTCGAGCGGCTCGTCGACACCGGTGTCATGCTCGTCACGTCGGCGAACCTCGATTCCGCAGCCACGCAGGCCTTCGTGAGCCCGCCGATCGCGCACTATCTCAACGAGCCATGAGCGTGGACGCGACAGGCCCGGTGCTCGAGCTGCGCGGCCTCGCGAAGCGGTTCGGCGCGACGGTGGCGCTGGACGGGGTTGACCTCGAGCTCCGAGGCGGGGAGGTCCACGCCCTGATCGGCGAGAACGGCGCCGGCAAGAGCACGCTGATGAGCATCGTCGCCGGCGCAGTGCGTCCCGATCGCGGCGCGATGCGGGTCGACGGCCGGCCGTACGCCCCGCGGACGCCCTTCGAGGCACGACGGCACGGCGTCGCGCTCATCCACCAGGAGCTGTCGCTGTGCCCGCACCTCTCCGTGACGGAGAACATCCTGCTCGGCGCCGAGCCGGCGCGCTGGGGCTGGCTCGACGGGCCGGCGGCTCGCCGGCGGACGCAGGGCCTGTTGGACCACTTCGCCCATCCGGACTTGCGCCCCGACGCGCGGGTGGGCGAGCTGCCGCTGGGCGCGCGGCAGGTCGTCGAGATCTGCCGTGCGTTGGCGGCGGATGCACGCATCCTCCTGATGGATGAGCCGACAAGCAGTTTCCAGCGCGCCGAGATCGACCACCTGTTCGCGCTGATCCGGCGGCTCGCGGCGCAGGGGATCGCCGTGGTGTACATCAGCCATTTTCTCGAAGAGGTCCGGGAGATCGCCGCGCGCTACACGGTCCTGCGCGACGGCAGGAGCGTCGACACCGGGACCATCGCGGGCGCGAGCACGGGCCACCTGATCGTGCAGATGGTGGGGCGCCCCGTGGCGGAGCTCTTTCCGGAGCGCACGCCTCCCCGAGGGGAAGAGGTCGTCCTCGCCGTGCGGGACATCGCCGCGCCGCCGGCGTTGCAGCACGCCAGCTTCGAGCTCGCACGCGGCGAAATCCTCGGGATCGCCGGGCTCGCGGGGTCGGGCCGGACCGAGCTCGTGCGCGCGCTGTTCGGGCTTCAGCCGGCGGCCTCCGGCCGGATCACGCTCCGGGACCGGGTGCTCGGCCCCGCCGGGAGGGGGGCCTCCGCGGCGCGGCGGATCGACCAGGGGTTCGGGTACCTGAGTGAGGACCGCACTCGAGAAGGCCTCGCGCTGGCGCTCTCGATCGCCGACAACGTGACGGCGACCCGCCTGTCCGCCTGCTCGAGGGCGTGGGGCTGGCTCGATCTTGCGCGGCAGAGCGCGGCGACCGGCGCCTGGATCGACGCGCTCCGCATTCGGGCGGCGACGCCGCGACAGCCCGTGCGCGCGCTCTCCGGCGGGAATCAGCAGAAGGTGGCGATCGCCAGGCTCTTGTACCAAGACGCAGCGGTGCTCCTCTTGGACGAGCCGACGCGGGGGATCGATGTCGGTAGCCGCGCGCAGATCTACGAGACCATCATGCGCGCCGCCGCGGAGGGGAAAGCGGTGCTGCTCGTCAGCTCCTACTTGCCCGAGCTGTTCGGGCTGTGTCACCGACTGGCGGTCATGACCCGGGGGCGCCTTTCCCCGGCGCGTCCGATCGAGGAGTGGACCCCGGAGGCCGTCCTGGCGACGGCAATCGGGGAGCAAGCCAGAGAGCCGTAGCGACAACGGCTTTGGGGGTTGGGGCGGGGCTGCCCCGTTATGGGGGCATGGACTTCCCCGACCAGGATCTGTTCATCCTGCTGGACCGCTACCTGGCCGGTGAGGCGTCGGCGGCGGAAGCGGGAGCGGTCCGGGACTGGCTGGCCGATGATCCCGCGCACGCTGCCCTGCTCGAGGACCTGCGCATGATCAAGCGGGTGGCGGCTTAGCGCCCGCCGGACAGCAGCGCGGACACGGCCTGGGCGAAGGCGCTCGAGCAGCTGCAATCGGCCACGGCTCCCCGCTCGATCACGTGGCGGGTCGTACCGCCGCATCCGGCGGCGACGCCGCGCGCATCGCGCGGCCCCGTCTGGGTTGGCCTCGCCGCCGTCGTCGTTCTCGCCCTGGTCGGTGGTGTGCTGTGGCGCACGCAACCCTGGCGTGAGTTCGCTACCGACGCCGCTCATCGTCTCGTGATCCGGCTGCGTGACGGCACCCAGGTCACGCTCGCGCCCCGGAGCCGCCTGCGCTACCAGGCGGATTACGGAGACACCCGGCGCGACCTGCACCTCGAGGGCCAAGCGTATTTCCGGGTCGCGCACGATGCCGCGCACCCGTTCCGCGTCCACACGCGCGGTAGCGTGGCCGAAGCCCTCGGTACGGCGTTCGCTGTCAGCGCGTATGTCGATCAACTCGCAACCGAAGTCGTCGTTACCCAGGGACGCGTGGCGTTGTGGCAGGCCGATACGGCGCCACGCACCGCAGCTCCTCAACCCGGGGCACAGCCCGCGCTCATGCTCGCCGCCGGCGACCTCGGGCGGCTCGATCCCAGCGGCGCCGCCACAATCCAGCGGGGCGTTGACGTCGAGCGGTACGTCGCGTGGACACGGGGCGTGCTCGTCTTCGACGGCACGCCGCTCGGTGAGGTCGTACTCGTGCTCGAGCGCTGGTACGACGTCGACATCCATCTGGCCGACAGCGCGCTCGGCGTGCGCCGGCTCACCGCGACCTTCCGCGACGAGCCGCTCGACCTGGTCTTGGCGCGTATTGCCCTGACGCTCGGCCTGCGGGTCGAGCGGACCGACCGGTCCGTGTTGTTGGTGCGCAAGCGTCGTTGATCCTCGCGCCGGGATCTTGCGGCGCATCGGAGTTACGCGCACAATAATGTGGTTGAACGCGCTCGGTCGCCGTCGATGCCACTCAAGAGCAGCTTCGCCAAAGAGCCTGAGACCGCCTTCGGCGACGTCAGTACCGACGCCGACGAACGCGCCTGGGTGGATCGCGTCCGCGCCGGGGACGTGGGCGCGTTCGAGGCGCTGTACCGCACGTACTGGCAGCGGCTCTACGCGTTTGCCTTCCGCTACGTGCACTCGAAGGAGGATGCGGAAGAGGTCGCGCAGGAGGTGTTCTTCCGGATCTGGCGCCGCCGGGCCCACTGGGTCCTCGCCGGCGCGGTGCGAAACTACCTCTACCTCGCCGTCCGCAACGCCGCACGCGACCGCCTGGAGCGTGCCGCCGTGGCGCGCCGGTGGCTGGTCGGTCAGGTGGAGACAGCGCCCGAGGTCCAGCCCGAGCTGGAGGCAGCAGAGTTTGCTGCCACCGTGGAACGAGCCCTCGCCGAGCTCCCCCCCAAACGATCCGCGGTGTGCAAACTGCGGCTGATCGATGGCCTGAGCTACGCCCAGATCGCCGACCGGCTCGGCATCTGCGAGAAGACCGTGGAGACGCAACTCGCTCGCGGCCTGAAGGCCCTGCGCGACCAGATCCGCCAAGCCCGATAACCCCGCCCACCCTCGTCGTTCTGGCGGCCGGGCTCGGGACCCGCTACGGCGGGCTGAAGCAGCTCACCCCGGTGGGCCCGCGCGGCGAGGCGCTGCTCGACTACGGCGTGTACGACGCGGCGCGCGCCGGCTTCCGAAAGGTCGTCCTGGTGATCCGCCACGAGGTCGAGGGGCTGTTCCGCCGCCACGTGGCGGAGGTCATCGACGCCGGGGTGGAGGTCGCGTATGCGCGCCAGGCGCTCGACCCCTCACCGGCCGGCCGCACCAAGCCGTGGGGAACCGGCCATGCGGTCCTCGCTGCGGCACCGGAGATCTCGGGGCCGTTCGCCGTGATAAACGCCGACGACTTCTACGGCACAGCCGTCTACCGGATGCTCTTCGAACACCTCGCGACGCCCGCGGAGCACGCGCTGGTCGGTTACCCGCTGGGGGAGACACTGTCCTCCCACGGCGGCGTGTCGCGCGGCATTGTGGAATCGGACGCCCAGGGCCACCTGTCGCGGCTCACCGAAGTGACCGATATCGAGCCACGCGGCTCCGGGCTCACCGGGCGGACGACGGCCGGTCAAGCCGTGACGCTCGGCGGAGGCGAGCTCGCCTCCATGAATCTCTGGGGCTTCACGCGCGCGCTGCTGCCTGCCCTGGAGCGGCAGTTCGACCGCTTCCTCGAGATCCGGGGCGAGGACCCGGCTGCCGAGTTTCTGTTGGGTGAGGCGGTGGCCGCGCAGGTGGCAGCGGGCGAGACGCGGGTGCGCGTGCTGCGCTCGCGGGAGCGGTGGTTCGGCATGACCTTTTCGGCGGACGAGGCGGCGGTACGGGACGAGGTGGCACGCCTCGTCGACCAGGGGGCCTACCCTGCGAACCTCAAGGGCGGATTCGAGCGACTCGCATGCAACTGAACGGCTGGGACGGGATGGTGCTGGCGCTGTACGGCCTGTTGACCGTGGCGGTCGGCTTGGCGGTGACGCGGCGCGCGAGCCAGGGGCGGCAGGAGTTCTTCCTGTCGGGGCGGCGTCTCTCGTGGTGGCTCCTGGGCGTGTCGCTCGTCGCCACGACGTTCTCGACGGACACGCCGAACCTCGTCACCGATCTCGTGCGCACCGGCGGCGTGAGCCAGAACTGGGTCTGGTGGGCCTTCGCGGTCACCGGAATGTGCACCGTGTTCTTCTACGCCAAGCTGTGGCGGCGCTCCGCGACCCTGACCGACATCGCGTTCTACGAGGTGCGGTACTCCGGCCGGCCGGCAGCCTTCCTCCGGGGTTTCCGGGCAGTCTACCTGGGCGTGTTCTTCAACGTGATGATCATGGCGTCGGTGAATCTTTCCGCGACCAAGATCGCCGCAGTCATGCTCGGCTGGGATCGCCACACGGCAGTCCTCGTCGGGGGCACCGTCACCGTGCTCTACGCCGCCAGCTCCGGGCTGTCGGGGGTCGTGTTGACCGACTTCGTCCAATTCCTGATCGCGATGATCGGCGCCGTGACGGCTGCCGTCGTGGCGCTCCGGCTCCCCGAAGTCGGTGGCCTGTCGGGGCTGTTCGCCCACCCCGCGGTGGTCGGCCATCTGTCGTTGTTGCCCGATTTCTCGGACTGGACCACGGCGGCCGGCGTCTTGATCGTGCCGCTCGCCGTGCAGTGGTGGAGCACCTGGTATCCCGGCGCCGAGCCCGGGGGCGGGGGCTACGTGGCGCAGCGCATGCTCGCCGCGCGCAACGAGCGCGACGCCATGCGCTCGACCCTGCTCTTCAACGTGCTGCACTACGCCCTGCGGCCCTGGCCCTGGATCATCGTGGCACTCGCGTCGCTCGTCATCTATCCCAACCTCGACTCCATCGCCGCCCGATTTCCCCACATCGACCCCGCGATCGTGCGGGACGACCTGGCCTACTCCGCGATGCTCGTGTACCTCCCGCACGGGCTGCTCGGACTGATGGTCGCCTCGCTCGCGGCGGCGTACATGTCCACCATCAGCACCCACCTCAACTGGGGCGCGTCCTACGCGGTCGAGGACTGCTACCGCCGGTTCGTGGCGCCCCACAAGGATGAACGCCATTACGTGTGGGTGGGGCGCGCCGTGACGGTGGGGCTGATCGCGCTCGCTTCGGCGCTGTCGCTCTGGTTCCAGCACGCCTACCAGACGTTCCAGATCATGCTCCAGGTCGGGGCCGGGACCGGGCTGATCTACCTGCTGCGCTGGTTCTGGTGGCGGGTCAACGCGTGGAGCGAGATCGCCGGAATGGCGATCTCCTTCGTGGTGGCCGTGTATTTCCAGTTCGTCCACACGGCGCTCGGGTTCGCGCCGCTCTCCCCGACGCTCCAGCTCGTGATCGGCGTCGCTGTCACCACCGTCGGGTGGCTGGCCGCGACGTTCGCGACGCCGCCCACCGACCGCGCCACGCTCCAAGCGTTCTATGACCGCATTCGGCCCATGGGCCCAGGTTGGAGCGGCGCGGTGACGACCCGGCCGGCGACTCCTGGAGAAAGCGTGACCGCCGCATTCCTGTGCTGGTTCCTGGGCTGCGCGGTCATCTACGCCGCGCTGTTCGGCACCGGATACGTGTTGTACGGGAAGCCGCTGCCGGGGATCGTGTGCCTCGCGGCCGCCGGCGCGGCGGCATGGGGGCTGTTCCGCGCCCTGCCGCGAGTCGGGTTCGAGTGATCCGCTATTGGGGGATGACAAGGACGTTAGGGGAGGGGGAGCCGGCGAACCGTCGCGCCATCCGACGGCTCGGCGATGAACAGGTAGGCGTCGCGCGGGCCCGAGACGTTTTGCAAGGCGTAATACTCCCGCTCGAGCGCGCTCAGCACCTCCGCCACACGCCCGCGACCCGTGACGGCTACCACGCAGCCGCCGAAACCCGCGCCCGTGAGCCGGGCGCCCACCGCTCCCGCCTCCCGGGCGATCGCCACCAGCCGATCGAGCTCCGGCGAGCTCACTTCGTAGTCGTCCCGCAGGCTCGTGTGCGAAGCGTCGAGCAGCCGGCCAAACGTGGCGAGGTCGCCGCGGGCTACGGCGGCGACCGCTTCGCCCACCCGTGCCGCTTCGCTCACGACGTGACGGAACCGGGGACCGAGAGGGTGTGGAAGGGCGCTCGCGGCGTCGAGCAACGTCGCGAGCGGCCGCGCGGCCAGGAGCTCGGCATACGACGTCGCGGGCGGCAGACCCAGGCGGCGCACCACGATGTCACGTCCCTCGGCGGTCTCCCTGGTCCGCTCGTTGTAGGCACGCCGCGCCGCGCCCGACTTCTCCGCGTGAACGAGGCTCCAGGCCACGACGAACCGCCAGTCCGTCGGGAGGACGATGTGCGAGAGGCGCAGCGGGCTGAAGGCGATCTGCGTCGCGTGACCGGCGCGCCCGCCCAGGCTGATGGCCTGGTCCATCCCGCCGCCGGCCACGCCCACGTAGCGCTCGCCCTGGGCCAGCAGGTCCATCAGCTCGAGGGGCTCGTAGGCTACTGCATTCGCCGCCAGCACCGTCACTGCGATGGCCACGACGAGCGCCGAGGACGAGCTCAGGCCGGCCGCGATCGGGAGGTCCGAGGCGACGACCCCGTCCACCCCCCGCAGCTCGCCGTACCGGCGCACCAGCGCCTGCCCCGCCGCCTGGAGGTAGTTGGCCCAGTCGCCCGGCCGCTCGGGCGGGATGTCGGAGCCGAGCACGAACTCTCGGGGCTCGAAGCGCGGGTCGAGGTTGCTGATGCGCATCGCGCGGTCGGCTCGCGCGCCGGCCGCGATGGTGATCCCCCGCTGGATGGCCATCGGAAACACCGGCAGCCCGCAGTAGTCCACGTGCTCGCCGATGAGATTCACGCGGCCCGGCGCCGCGGCGACGAGCCTGGGCGGCCCGCCGTGCCGCCGCGCGAAGGCGGGGACCACGCCGTCGTACTTCATGGCGCCGAAGATCACCGCATCCCGCCGCGGCTGGCAAGCGGCCGAGCGGGCCCCTTATCGTTGAGCGACCCCCTCACGGAGCGGTGACATGGACCATGAGCTGGATCGACGGGAGTTCGTGAAGACCGCCGCCGCGGGCGGACTCGGCCTCGTCTTTGGCGCCGCCGCGCCCGGCGCGCCCGGCGCGCCCGAGCAGGGGCAGATCTCCGTACCAGCGGGTAGCCTCTTCGCCGCGCCGCCCCTGGAGACCGTGCGTATCGGATTCGTCGGCGTCGGACACCAGGGCTCGAGCCACGTCGCAAACTTCTTGAAGATCGAGGGCGCCGTGGTCACGGCCATCTGTGACATCGTCCCGGAGAAGGTCGAGACGATGCAAACGCTCGTCACCGCCGCCGGCCGCCCCCGCCCTGCCGGCTACTCGCGCGGCCCCGAGGACTTCCGGCGGATGTGCGACGAGGAGGACCTCGACCTCGTGTTCACTGCCACGCCGTGGGAGTGGCACGCTCCTGTGTGTCTTGCGGCGATGCGGACCGGAAAGCACGCCGCCACGGAAGTGCCCATGACGGTCACCTTGGACGACTGCTGGGAGCTCGTCGAGGCGGCCCAAAAGACGCGGCGGCACTGCGTCATGATGGAAAACGTCTGCTACGACCGCCCCGAGATGATGATCCTCAACATGGTCCGCCAGGGGGTGTTCGGCGAGCTGCTCCACGCGGAGTGCGGTTACCTGCACGATCTTCGAGAGCTCAAGCTCACCGACTATTACGAGGGCCGCTGGCGGATCAGACACTCGATCCGACGCAACGGCGACCTCTACCCCACCCACGGCCTCGGGCCCGTGGCCCAGTGCCTCGACGTGAACCGCGGAAATCAGTTCGCCCATCTCACCTCGATAGCCTCGAGCTCGAGGGGGCTGAACCGCTGGGCCGCCGAGCACATCGGACCGGACAGCGCCGTGGCGCGTCAGGGGTACGCGCTGGGCGACGTCGTCACGAGCCTGATCCGGACCGTGGCCGGCCAGACCATCGTGATCACTCACGACACCAACTCACCGCGCCCCTACAGTCGCAACCTCCTGATTCAAGGTACGAAGGGCCTCGTCCAGAAGTATCCGGACCCGAAGATCCACGTCGAGGGGCGCAGTCCCGCCCATCAGTGGGAGGACCTGGAGCTGTATCGCGCCGAGTACGAGCACCCGGTGTGGCGGGCACTCGAGGAGCGCTCGCGCGGCGCGGGGCACGGCGGGATGGACTACATCGAGGACTACCGGCTCATCGAGTGTCTGCGCGCCGGCACCCCCACGGACATGGACGTCTACGATGGCGCCGCGTGGAGCGCGGTGTCGGAGCTGTCCGAGCGCTCGATCGCGCGGCGGAGCCGGCCGATGGAGTTCCCCGATTTCACGCGGGGTGCCTGGAAGACCCGCCCTCCGCTCGGGATCACCGCGCTTAGCCCCTAGCCCCCGCCCCGGGGAGGTTGGTGGAGGCTAGTGGAGGCGACCCCCACCAACCTCCCTACGGGTTTGGGGGTTGGGATGCGGCTGCCCCGTTATTAAGGCGTGTACATGAGTAGTCCACCGTCATGCCCGTCTGCGTCGGAGAGTAGACTCATGCACCGCATTGCCTTGCCTCATCTCGTGCTGATGTGTGCGATGTCGGCGCTCCCCCTCCCCCTCCCCCACCGCGTCGGCGCGCAGCAGCCGGGCGACCCGACCGAAGGCCGGGGTCCGCGATTCCTCCTGGCCATGGCCGAGCGCGCCAAGCCGGTACCGGTCGATCTGAAGCGATCGGCGATCTTGCGCCAGCCGCTCTCGCTCGCGTTCGACGGGGCCACGCTCAAGGAGGCTCTGGCGGAGATCTCCCGGCAGGCGGGACTCAGCCTGGTCTACGCCGACGACGTGTTGCCGGTCGCGACGCTCGTGAACCTGCGCGCGGAGCACATCACCGTAGCCGCTGCGCTGATGGACGTCCTGCTCGATGCGGGCGTTGACGTCGTGTTCACGCCGGAGGGGCGGGCCACGCTGGCGAAGCGGCCGGCGGGCCCCGCCCTGCAGCTGGGCACGATCACGGGGACGGTGACCGCGTCGGAAACCAGGGCTCGCCTGGCGCGCGCCACGGTGGTCGTCGTCGGGACGCGCCTCTCCGCCGAGACCGATGCCACGGGACGGTATAGCATCAGCGCCGTGCCGGTGGGGACGCACCGGGTGCGGGCGCGGATGCTCGGCTACGCACCCGTCGATACGAGCGTGGTCGTCGAGGACGGTAAGGAGAGCGTGGTCGACCTGCAGCTCAAGGCGCAGGCGATCGAGCTGGAGGCGGTCGTGGCCGTGGGCTA
>DATHGL010000426.1:0-9291 GCA_035317625.1 Gemmatimonadales bacterium
CCGCGTCCGGGGGCGGGTCGTACAACTTCGGTCGGGACGGGTCCCCCACCGTGTTCGTGTTCGGGCTGCCCCATCGCCCCTAGCACGCCGCGCGAGTGCCACGGACGGCCCGCTCAGCGCGAAACGACTTTCACTGCTCTCACTTCGATCGGCTGGCCGCTGAACAGGACCGGCGCCTGGCGGTCCTGCGCGGTCTTGTTGAACGCAGCGACGTCGGTCCGGACCAGCTCGTTGAACTTCGCGAGGTGGTCGTCCAGCGCGGCGCGCAGCTCCTTCAGCCGCGCGTCGACGACCTGGCTCGGCGGCTGGGCATAGGCGAGAGCGAGTCCGAAGCCGAGCCCCTGCAGCCGATCCTGGAAGCGGTTGAGGTAATGGATGTCGTCCTGACCGGCGTCGCGCTGCACGTCGGAGTTGTACAAGGTGTCCTTGAACGCCTTGAGCTTCCGGCCCAGCTCGCGCCCCTGCTGCAGGACGGGTCCGGCCGTGGCCGTGTCGCCCGCGGCGTTCTCGCGCAGGGCCTGTTGCGTGTTCCTGAGCTGGGTCTCCAGGCTCACGATGCGATTGAGCATCTCGTTGAGCGCGGACAGGGCGTTGCGCCATTCGAGCCCGGCGCGGAGCTGCGCCGCGAACCGGGCGGGGTCGCCGCCCAGGATCGGGTCGGGCTCGACGGCGACCGTCCGCGTCTGCGAGCGCCCGCCGGCGGTCACCGCCACGGTGTACGTCCCCGGGACGACGCGCGGCCCACCCACGTTGCGGAACGGGTTCTCCTCCTCCTCGGCGCTTGCGGGCCGCTCGAACGTCAACCGCGTCGGCCCCGCGTACCGCAGGCTCCAGACATAGCGGTTCACGCCCCGCTTCCCCGGCCCGCTCGAATCCACCACGACCGTGTCGCCGCGGCTGTCCGTGACCGTCACGATGACGCCCCCGCGGCGGGAGCGCCTTCCCTCCCCCTCCCTCTCTCCCTGCGCAGCGGCGGAGCCCGTATCGAGCGCCGTCTTGAGGTAGTAATCGACCACCGCGCCGGCCGGCGCGTTCGGGGTGGTGAAGCGCGTCGGCGCAACGCCCGAGCGCCGCGGGCGCACGCGGATCTGCGCCGGTTGGGTCGAGAAGACGTGGAAGTCGGCAGCGACGACCTCGGGCGTCAGCTCCTCCAGCGCGGTGATGTTGTCGAGGACGAACAGCCCGCGACCATGGCTCGCCACCACGAGATCGTGCGAGCGCTTGACGAACAGCACGTCGTACACCGGCACCGTGGGGAAATCCGCGCGGAGCGGCTTCCAGCTCGCGCCCCCGTCCCGCGAGTACCACAGGGCGGCATCGGTGCCGAGCACGAGGAAGCCGCGCAGGTTCGGATTCTCCCGCACCACCCGCGCCGGCACGTCCTGCGGCAAACCTTTCCCGATGTCGGTCCACGTCTTCCCGTAGTCGCCGGTCCGGTAGACGTAGGGCCGCCGGTCGTCGAGCTGATGGCGGTCGATCGCGACGTAGGCCACACCCGCGTCGAAGGGTGAGACGCCGATCTGGTACACCCGCCCTTCGACGTCCTTCGCGAGTCCCGGGAAACGGCCCGACACGTCGCTCCAGGCCTTGCCGCCGTCGCGCGTCACCTGCACGAGCCCGTCGTCGGTGCCGACCCAGATCACGTTCGAATCGGTCGGTGCGAGGTTGATCGTGAGGATCGTGTTGTAGGTCTCGGCGCCGGAGATGTCGTAATTGATGGGGCCGCCACTCGTCACCTGCTTCGACTTGTCGTTCCGAGTGAGGTCGGGGCTGATCGCCGCCCAGTGATCGCCGCCGTCAGACGTCTTGAACACGACGTTCCCGCCCAAGTACACCGTATTGGCGTCGCGGGGCGACACGGCGATGGGCGAGGTCCAGTTGAACCGGTACTGCAAGTCCGCGGGTTTCATGTCTTTCACGGCGGAAAGGTAGGGCCGGATGGAGCGAACCAGGCCCGTCTTGAGCTCGACCCGCGTGATATTCCCGTTCTGCGAGTCCACGTAGAGGATGGACGAATCGCTCGGTGCCGGGACCGCGTACTCGCCGTCGCCGCCTGTCACGGTGAACCACTCCGAGCCGTTGAGGCCGCCGCCCGCCCCACCTCCACCACCTCCGCCACCCCCCCCACCTCCCACGTTGCTCGACGGCCCGCACCACGCGTTGTTGTCCTGCAGGCCGCCGCACAACATGTACGGGGTGTTGTTGTCGGCCGCCACCATGTAGAACTGCCCGATCGGCAGATTGTTCAAGAAGCGCCAACTCGTGGCGCCGTTCTCCGTGACGTACACGCCACCGTCGTTCCCCTGGATCATGCGGTCGGGGTTCTGCGGGTCGATCCACAACGCATGATGGTCCACGTGCACGCCGCGGTCGATCGGCGTGGTCGTCTTGCCGCCGTCGTCCGAGCGCAGCAGCAGGTACGACGAGAAGAACACCTTCCGGTCATCCACGGGCGAAACGTGCAGCAGCGAGAAGTAGAACGGCCGGTTGGAGAGCCCGTGGAAATCGGAGACCTTAGCCCAGTGGTCGCCCTGGTCCTTCGAGTCCCACAGCATCCCTTGCTTGGTTTCGATGAGGGCGTAGACGTGGCTCGGATTCGTGGCGCCAACGGCGACGGCGGTGTTCCCCATCAGCCCGGCCGGCAGCCCTTCCTTGAGCCGTTCCCACGTCAGGCCGCCGTCCTTGGAGCGATAGACACCGCTTCCCGCCCCACCGGACACGAGCTCCCAGGGACGGCGCACGAACTGCCACATCCCGGCGAACAACACGCGGGGGTTGCCCGGGACCATCACCAAGTCCGTGGCGCCGGTCGTGTCGTTGACGAACAGCACCTTCTGCCAGGTCTTGCCCCCATCCGCGGTGCGGAACACGCCGCGCTCCGCATTGGGCGCCCACACATGGCCCAATGCGGCCACGAAGACGACGTCGGGATTAGCGGGATCGATCACGATCCGCGAGACCTGTCCGACGTCGGCGAGGCCCATGAACTGCCAGCTCTTGCCCGCGTCGGGAGACATGAAGACGCCGCGGCCGTCCACGACGTCGTTCCGCGGGTTCTCTTCTCCGGTGCCCACCCACACGACGTTCGCGTTCGTGGGCGCGAGCGCGACCGCGCCGATCGACGCCGTCGGTTGGTCCTTGAAGACCGCATCCCACGATTCGCCGCCGTCGGTGGTCTTCCACACACCCCCCGCCGCGGCGCCGGCGTAATACACATTGCGGTCTCCTGGCACGCCGACGACGGCGGCCACGCGACCCCCGGCCACCGAGGGGCCGAGGTTGCGGAACTTGAGGTTGTTGAGCGAGTCCACGCCCTGGAGCGTCGGGGTCGTGGTGGTGACGGCGGGCTGCGCGGCAGCCCGTCCCTTGGGCCGCTTGCGGGCCTGCCCAGCGACGGGGACGGCGACGAGAACGCTCAACAGGGCGGCGAAGAGGCGAGACATGAACGGCTCCTTCGGAGGACTCGGCCGAAACGGCGTACCAGCGCTGTATACGAAGACGCGGCGCTCCGTGTTGATGTATCGGCCGTCTGCCGACGCGTCAAGCAGCGCCCTGGCGCAGGATGTGGCGCGGTCGCGACAGACCGCCATCCCCGGGCTCGTGGCGGTCACCGATTTCCGTCTGGCGGTCGGGCGGACGGTGGGTCATAGTCAAGCGAGCGATCACACCGGGAGAACGCCATGGCCGATACGATCCGCAGGGTGACCTACTACTACACGACGATCTCCGACAAGCCGGGCGAGGGCGCCCGCCTGCTCGGGGTCTTGAGGAGCGCCGGCGTGAACCTCCTGGCCCTCCATGCCTTCCCGAGCGCGCGCAAAGCGCAGGTGGACTTCGTGCCGTCGGACGCGGTGCTGTTCGCCGCCGCCGCGAAGAACGCGAAGATCAAGGTGTCGAAGCCGAAGACGGCGTTCCTGCTCGACGGCGACGACCGGGTCGGTGCCCTGGCCGGCGTCTTGGCGCGGCTGGCCGCGGCGAAGATCAACGTCACGGCGGTGACGGGTGTGTGCGCCGGGATGGGGCGGTATGGCGCGATTCTGTGGGTGAAGCCGGGTGCGGTAAGCAAAGCCGCGGCCGCGCTTGGCGCATTGTAGCTAGCGCGCGCCTCCGCGCCCCAGCGCGTCCGAGCCGAACTTCTCGCGTACGTCGTCGATCACGCGGGAAATGACCCGGTCGCGCTCGGTTTCGAGCGTGTCGCATGGGGACTCGAGCAGGGACAACTGGCCCTCACCGCCCGCTCGGACGAGCTGCGACAGCGCGACGCCGAGCAGGCGGGCCGGGACGCGCCGGGCGGCGCGAAGCCGCGTCAACAGCTCGCGGGCCACGGCGTACACCACGCGGTCCGATTGGACGGCAGCGGCGAGCGTGCGGCTGGCCTGCCGGGTGGTGAAGTCGGCGTCGCGCAGCTTCACCGTGACCGTGCGCGCCACCAGGCCGGCCTCGCGAACGTCGGCGCTGGCACGGTCGGCCAAGGCGAGCAACCGGGCGGCGAGTGCGTCGTCGTCGTTCACATCTGTGGCGAACGTCTCGTCGCGGCTCACCGACTTGGCTTCGCGATCGGCCTCGACCGGCGCCCGATCGATGCCGCGCGCCCGCTCGTACAGCCACATCCCTTCACGCTCCCCGAGCCAGCCGACCAGCGCCTCCCGCTTCTGGCGGACCACATCGCGCACGGTGCGCAGGCCGAAGCGCGCCAAGCGCTCCTGGAACTTGGGCCCGACAAATGGAATGTCGGCGAGGGTGAACTGGAGCATGAAGGCGGGCTCCGCCCCGGGGGCCACGACGTGCACCCCGTCGGCCCCCCGGCCGGGGCGCGGTTTGGCGAGGCCCGCGGCGAGCTTCGCTACGAGCTTCGACGTGCCACCGCCGATCGAGAGGGAGAGCGACGTTTCGGCGATCACGGCCTCGCGCATCCGGTGGGCCGTCGCGGCGAGCGGCTCTCCGCCGTACAGCTGCTCGGTACCCGAGAGATCGAGGTAGAACTCGTCGCTCGACGCTTGCTCCACCACGGGGGTAAAGCGTCCCAGCACCGCGCCGATCTCGCGGCTCTTGCGCGCGCACGCTTCCCACGGGACCGGCACGACCAGGGCCTCGGGGCAGAGCCGCACCGCGCGTGCCATCGGCATCGCCGAGTGCACGCCGTAGGTCCGCGCCTCGTACGACGCGGAGGTCACGACGCCGCGCCGCTCGGGCGAGCCGCCCACGATGAGGAGCCGCGCTTTGGCGGCCCCCTCCGGATCCGCCAGGCGCGCCACCGCCACGTAGAACGCGTCGGCGTCGGCGAGAAGGATCCGCCGGACGGTCGGACCGTCGGCTGGCACGTTGCTCGGGACTAGGGGGACGCCGCGGGCGGGTGGTCCTTCAAGACCTGCTCGAGGAGCTGCCGGCGCTCACTGACGCTATACAGCGTCAGGCGGTAGACCGCGTCGTCCGCGCCGCCCAGCACGCCACCGTAGCGGTTGGGCTCGGCGGTCTGGCGCCGCTCGGACTTGCGCACCAGGCGCAGCTCGTCTACGTGACCGATCGGGAAGCGGTAGGTGGAGTCGGCGTCCCGCACCACCAAGGTGTCGCCCTGCAGGCGCACCAGGCGCAGCTCCCAGATGATGCGCCCGTCGTTGAGCGCGACCTGCCAGCGGTCGTCCTGCTGCGCGGCCGCCGTCGCCGCACCGAGCAGCGCCACGGTCGCCACCACCAACGCTCTCATTGCTCGGTCTTGTCGGCCTTCAGAGCCTCGGCCGTCTTTTTCCGCCTTTTTTTCTTGAGGCGGGTGTTCCCGTACGTGCCGCGAAAAATCTTGCCGCGCTTGGTGCGACGGTCGCCTTTGCCCATGGAGTCCTCAGGTGTGGGTTGTCGGTCATTTCATGCCGCCGAGCTTCAGCAGCCGCTTGAACTGCTCGGGCGATGCCGGCATCACCGACAGGCGGCCCATGCGCACCAGCCCCAGGTCGGCGAACGCCCGGTCCTTCTTAATCTCGGCGAGTGGGACCGGTTGTGGCAGTCTCCCGTCGGCTTTCAGGTCCACGACGGCCAGCTTCGGGTCCTTCTGCTTCGGATCGGGATACGCCTGGGAGGTGACTTCGGCCACGCCCACCACCGCCTTCTCGTCTCCCGTGTGATAAACCAGCACCCCATCCCCGGGCTTCATCTGGCGCAAATGCTTCAGGGCCAGATTGTTCTTGACCCCGTCCCAGACCGCCTTCTTCTGGCGCTCCAGGTCGTCGTAGCTGTAGGTGGAAGGCTCGGTTTTCACGATCCAGTAGCTGGGCATAGTGGAGGTCGGTGGAGGTTAGATGAGTTTTCCAGCCCATTCAACGATGGCGTCCACAAGCTCGCCCATCACGTCGCTATCCGTGCGGCCCGACCGCTTCAGCACCTTGAACGAGTGATCCCCGCCGTCCACGACGTGCAGCGCGGCACGCTCGCCGAGGCGCTGCACCACGGGCCGCAACAGCTGCAAGTCCGCGAAGTCGTCCCGGTCTCCCTGTAGGAACAGCATCGGGATTTGGATCTGTGCCAGATGCTCCGCGCGTGAATCCCCTGGTCGTCCAGGAGGATGCAGCGGAAAGCCGAGGAAGACGAGCCCCCGGACGCCGGGGAGCGGCTGCTCGGCCTGCGCCGTCGACGTCATGCGCCCGCCGAATGACTTGCCGCCTGCGACGAGCGGCAGCCCCGGCGCGGCGCGGGCCGCCTCCACCACCACCGCCCGCACCGTCGCGGCGGCGACCGCCGGCGGATCGGGCCGGCGCGCCCGCTGCTCCATGTAGGGGAACTGATACCGCAGGGTCGCGACACTCCGCTCTGCCAGCCGCTGGGAGGTGGCTTCGAGAAACGGATGCCGCATCCCGGCGCCCGCGCCGTGGGCGAGCACATACACGAGCCGCGCGCCGTCCGGCCGGAGCAGCAGCCCCGAGACGTCACCTGCCCGCTCGCCGACGGTGATCCGCAGCTCAACCGAGGCGGCCATGGAGCTGCTCGAGCGCGTGGACCAGGTCGGGCGTGAGCTCGAGCACCGGTACTAGCGGATCTTCCGCCAGCTTCTTCATCCGGGTCGGGGCGGTCTTGATCGTGAACTTCTTGATGTCGAGCTTCGGCGTCACCTCGCTCCACTTGAGCGGCATCGAGACGGGCGCCCCGGGCAGGGGCCGAATGCTGAACGGGGCGACGAGGAGCCGGCCGTGCCCATTCTGCACGTAATCCAGATACACCCGTCCGCCGCGCTTGCCGACCTGCCGTGTCACCGTCGCGATGTCGGGCAGCTCATTCGCGATCACCCGCGCGAGCAGCCCGCCCAGCTGACGCGCCTGCTCGTACGTCACGAGCCTGGCGAGCGGGAGCATCACGTGCAGCCCCGTCGAGCCGCTGGTCTTGATGAAGGCGGGGAGGTCGATCTCGTCGCACAGCTCCTTCACGGCGCGTGCCACTTTCACGACGTGGGCGAACGGCGCGTCCTTCGGATCGAGGTCGATGATGCACCAGTCGGGGTGCTCGAGGCTCGCCACGCGGCTGCCCCACACGTGCAGCGGGATCGTCCCCATGTTGGCGAGGTACAGCAGCGATTCCAGGTTGTCGCACACGAAGTAATCGATGTCGCGCTGCGTGTCCTCGCTCCACATCCGCTCGGTGCGCAGCCACTCGGGAATGAAGCCCGGCGCGTCCTTCTGGAAGAACGACTTGCCCGCGATGCCGTCGGGATAGCGCGTCAGCACCACGGGCCGGTCCTTGAGATACGGCAGCAGCCAGGGAGAGATGGCGCGGTAGTACTCGATCAGGTCGCCCTTGGTGTACTTCTCATCGGGCCAGAAGACCTTGTCGAGATTCGAAAAGACCACCTCGGGATGCGGGATGGGGGATGCGGGATGCGTGTCTGGTTCGGGCCGTTCCGCATCGCGCATCTCGCCCCCCGCATTCCGAATCACGCACTCCCCTGGCGCCTTGTCATCCCGGAACCTCAGGAACACCGGTTGGCGCAGGACGCCATCCGGCGTGACCTCCTTGTACCGCACCTCCACCACCATCGTCGGCTCGACCCACACGTGGTCCGGGCCTTCCGGCACCGGCCCCGCCTCACACGGCGTGGTGGGACGCACCGACGCTTCCAGCGTGGCGCTCACCTCCTTGAGCAGCTTGGCGTCGAACCCCGATCCGGCGCGGCCCAGATAGGTCAGCTTCCCATCGACGTACCCGCCCAGGTGCAGCGCCCCGAAGCCGCCGCGCGACCCCTTCGGTTTCGAGTAGCCGACCACGACGAAGTCGTCGGTGCGGTCGGCGCGGATCTTGAGCCAGTTGGGCGAGCGGCCGCCGCGATAGGCCGAGTCCGCCTTCTTGGCCATGACCCCCTCGAGACCCAGCCGCACGACGTGCTCGTACAGCTCTTCGCCCTTCGTCTCGAAGTGATCGGAGTAGCGCAGCGCGCCGGCGCGCGGCAGGAGCTTCGCGAGGATCGCTTTGCGCTTGACGAGCGGCAGCGGCCGCACGTCGTAGCCCTCGAAGGCAAGCAGGTCGAAAACGTAGAAGGTGGCGGGGGTCTCGACGGCGGCGCGCTTGATTTCGGGCAGGCGCGACAGCTTGGAGCGGGCCTGCAGCCGCGAAAAGCTGGGCCGGCCCGCATCGTCCGCCACGACCAGCTCGCCGTCCAGAATCAGTCCTTCATACGGCAGCGCCGCCACGGCGCGCGCGATCTCGGGAAACGCGGCGGTCATGTCGTGACCCTTGCGAGAGATCAGCTTGGCCTCGGCGTCCTCGCGCGCCGCGCGCACCCGGTACCCGTCGAGCTTGAGCTCGAACAGCCACCCCGCCTTCGAGAACGCCTGCTCGCGCGTCTCGGCGAGCATGAGCTCGGTGTCGGCGACTCGCACGGGACGTTTGGGGGCGCCCAGCTTCTCTAGCTCCTTCTTGAGGGGCGCGGCGCGATCTTTGGCGGCGCGCAGCTCCTCGACCGTCATCCCCGAGAGGACCGACTCGTCAGAGTAAGGAGTGTCGGGATCCGCGTACGCGTCCTTCTCTTTGATCAACAGCCATTCCTTCACGCCCTTCTTGAGCTTCACGAGCGTCCATTTGCCCCGCAGCTTGTAGCCCTTCAGCTCGAACAGGAGCTTGCCCCTCTTGAATCCCTCGAACGGGTCCTCGAGCGGCACCCACACGCCGCGGTCCCACACGATCACCGCGCCGGCCCCGTAGTTCCCCTCCGGGATGATCCCCTCGAAGTCGCCGTACTCGATGGGGTGGTCCTCGACGTTGACCGCGAGGCGTTTGTCGGCGCGGGTGGCGGAGGGCCCCTTGGGGACGGCCCAC
>DATHGL010000427.1:0-12142 GCA_035317625.1 Gemmatimonadales bacterium
CCGCTCGGCGGGGTCGGCGTACACATCGCGCGCCATGTCGAGCTGGAGCACGTCCGCGGCAGAATCGTAGCCGAGGATGCGGACCAACGCCGCATTCACCGATAGGAGCCTGCCCACGAGATTCGAGCGGTAGATGCCGACAGGAGCGTGTTCGACGAGCGTCCCGTAGCTGGCTTCCGATGCCCGCAGCGCCGAGCGCCCTTTCGCCTCGCGCAGCTCGCGCGCGATCGCGGGAACCAGGCGGGCGAGCTGTCCCTTCGCGAAATAGTCGCTCGCGCCCGCCTTCATGGTCGCCACGGCCTGCTCCTCGCTGATCGTGCCCGAGACACAAATGAACGGAACGTCGAGGCCCCGCTCCCGCAGCAGTGCCAGCGCCGCCGTGCTGCTGAACGCCGGCATGCTGTAGTCGCCGATCACCAGGTCCCACGCCTGGCGCTCGAGGGCGGCCTTCATGGCTGAGGCGGTATCGATCCGCTCGTAGGTCGGCTCGTACCCCCCGCGCTTGAGCTCGCGCACGAGCAACAGCGCGTCTGCTTCGGAGTCTTCGGCGATCAGCACGCGCAACGGCACGCTCACGCTCATTCTCCCCCGCCCCGCTGGCCCCTGCGGTCGAATGCGACGGTTCCGCCCCTCGGGAGCGCCCGGGGACGTTGCATCGTGGGCCAGGGGAGTGCTAGGGCGTTTTTGCGGCACCGACGGGTGGTTTCGCGACACGGGGCGGGCCTCACGACGAGGCGCCCTCTTCCAACAAGGCGTCAATTGCCGTGAGCAGGTCCCGCGGGTGGAACGGTTTCCAGAGCGCGCGGAACGCGCCCAAGCCGGCCGCGGCCTCGAGGAGGTCGATCCGCCCGCTACTGCCACCGCCGGACATAGCGACGACTTTTGCTGTTGGAGCCTCGCTGCGCAGTGCGCGGATGACCTCCAGCCCGTCCCGCTCGGGCATGAAAATATCCACGAGCACCAGATCGGCGCCTTGCTCTCGGTACAGCCGCAGCCCGGCGGCCCCGTCGGCCGCTTCGATCACCTGGTGGCCGGCTGACTCGAGGATCACGCGGATGGCACCGCGCAGCAGGTCGTCATCATCCATCACGAGGATTCGTGCCATTCAGACCAGGGCGCCGGTCACAACGTCTTCGACCAGCAGGAAGCGGGATGGCTCCGAGGACCGCGCCGGGTCCTGACCTGACTCCATGAGCAAGAGCTAATCCGACCGGGGCGGGCGGACCAATACTTTGTTGTGAAGGGATCCAACGCTGCGCGGAATGGCTCCGGCACGTCAACTCACGAGATGGCCGACGGGGTGACGGAACAGGTCGGGGTGGACCCGAAGCAGGCCGGCCGTTTCCAGGCCCGAGTGGGTCCGTACGTCGTACAAACACGTCGTGGTCAGAGGAAAGCGCCGCGACAGCCTCCCGTACGCGACCTCGTACGCGAGGACCTCGTCGAAGCTGCCGCGTCGGGCAAGGGGCGCGCCGGACACGTCGCCGATGACGCAGAGGGAACGAGCGCCGCCCCGGGTCGCTCCCCTGAATTGGCTCTCCCAAACCGCCAGTTGTGCGGCGGCGCCCTCGGCGTACGCCGAGACCACGACTCGCCCCTCGTCGATTGCGCGTCGCAGCGACGGTCGCTGGCGCGCGAGCAGAGCGAGGACACGCTCGCAGACGTCGGGCTGGGCCGTGAGGAAGCACACGCTGCCGGCCGTCAGGCCGTCGCCGAGCCGGTCGGCGGCTTGGCGCGTCCGCGCGAGGTCGCTCGTATACAGTCCGCAGACGTGGCTCACGGGCGCCGCGCTGGGATGCCCCTCCAGAAACGCCATCAGATCGGCCCGGCGGAAGCGACGCTCCCGCCGCCCCCCGATACGGAGGCAGGGGAGTTGCCCCCCGTTGGTCCAGCGGCGCAGCGACGCTTCGCTGACCTGCAGCAGCGCCGCCGCTTGCGCGATGTCGAGCAGCTCGGGCTCGGCAGCCATGGTGTGAGAGACCTTTCGGTGAGTAGCAATGTTGATTAGAGTATAGCAAAGTCGAGGAAATCGCAATTGGAGTTGCGGCACTTTCGTTATTTCGTGGCGGTCGCCGAGGCGGGCAGCTTTGTGCAAGCCTCTCGCCGTCTCCGTGTGGCCCAGCCCGCCCTCTCGAAGCAGGTCCGCGATCTCGAGGCCGAGCTGGGGGTCACGTTGTTCCATCGTCTCCCGCGCGGGATCCGACTCACGCGGGCGGGCGAGGCCTTTCTCGTCAAAGCGCGCGGCACGCTGGCAGCGGCCGGGCGCGCCGTGGCCAGCGCTCGCGGTGCCGCGAAGGACGGCGCCTTCGATCTCGAGTTCGCGCACGGCGAGCTTTCAGCCTACACCTCGATTATCGAAGACCTGCTCGCGGCGTTTCGGGACGCGCATCCCGAGGCGCAGGTGCGGGTGTCGAGCAAGAGCGACGCGGACACCTACCAAGCCTTGCGGGAGGGGCACATTGAGGTCGCGTCCATATTCATCGCCCAGTGGCCGGTCGCGGGGTTCGATGCGCTTCGCCTAGTCGACTGTGCGATCAAGGGCGTGCTCCTGCCGGCGAGCCATGCGCTCGCGGCCCAACCGTCCGTGCGGTTGGCGAAACTGCAGAACTTCACGTGGCTCCATTCCTCTCCCCAACGGTGGCCTGGCTTCTTCCGAATTATCCAGGACGCGCTACGCAACCGCGGTTTGGTCCCGCTACGGAGTCGTGAGCGTCCGAAAGAAACGCCGGCGGCGAACGTGCAGATCGCGGCGGGGGAAACCTGGTCGCTGGCGAGTGAGGCGATCGCCGCCCCGTACCGGACGACGCCGACCGCGATCGTTTACCGCCCCTTCGTCGAGCCTCCGATCCCCTGCTGGATCGCCCTCGTCTGGCGCCCGAATGCGCCGCGTCTCGTCCACGACCTCGTCGACGTGGCGCGAACGTTGGGCGGCGCAATGGGGGACCCTCCGGGCGCGCGGATCGCCTGACGGCGCAGGTGTTCTAGGACGCCTTGTTGGATGGAGCGGCCGGCGGCGGTGCCGCACCCCACCGCCGCGCGACCTCGAGGCCGGAGATACACGCGGAGAGCCACAGCCCCCCCGCGGCGTACCCACCCACCACGTCGCTGAAGTAGTGCACCCCGAGGTAGAGTCGACTCAGCCCAATGGCCACGACCAGCAGCGCCGCGCCAACGACGATTGGCACCTGCATGGTGCGACGATGGGTCCACAGAACCACGAGCAGGTAGGCAAGCATGCCGTAGCCGATGAGTGAGCCCATCGCGTGGCCGCTCGGAAAGCTCCAGCTGTAGTGATCGAGGAACGCGGCGGCATAGGGCGGCCGCGGGCGCCGGATCAGGCCTTTGAGAAATTCACTGAGGAGGCGACCTCCGGCGAAGGCGACGACCCAGCCGCCGAGGACGATCCACTGGCGCCGGGCGGCGAGGACGAGGCTCCCCCCGAGCGCTAGGCCGGTCATCGCTCGGGGCGCGCCGACGAGGCTGACCGCGTTGAAGATGACGTACCCGGTTGGGGTCGCACGCGCATGCAGCCATTCGAGCAGCGTCACGTCGAACTGCGTGAGCGGGTTATGATGGATGACGCCTGCCGTGGCCGCGCCCAGCAGCCCGAGTCCCGCGAGGCTCAGAACGACACCGATACCGTGTAGCCGAGCGTGCCACAGATCACGGACCAGCATACCCCGCCGAGGGCGTTGGAGAGCATAAAGGTATCGTATGGACGAAGCACTCGTCGCGGCCACCGCAGCAGGCTATCCTAAGGAGACCGATATGCAGAAGATCGTCCCATTCCTGTGGTTCGATGGCAAGGCCGAAGAGGCAATGAACTTCTATGTGTCGATCTTCAAGAACTCGAAGGTGCTCAGCGTCACGCGCTACGGCCCGGCGGGGCCGGGACCGAAGGGCACGGTCATGTCCGCGACCTTCCAGCTCGAAGGACAACAGTTCTACGCCCTGAATGGCGGTCCGCAGTTCAAGTTCACCCCGGCCATTTCGTTGTTCGTGAACTGCCAGACGCAGCAGGAAGTGGACGACTTGTGGGAGAAGCTGTCGGCCGGCGGTCGCGAGGATCAATGCGGCTGGCTCCAGGACAAGTACGGCCTGTCGTGGCAGATAATCCCCACGGTCCTGGGCGAGATGCTGGGAGACAAGGATGCTGGGAAGGCGGAGCGGGTGATGCGGGCCATGCTGCAGATGAAGAAGATCGACATCAAGGGCTTACGGCAAGCATACGACTAGCTCCCAGGAGGCATGATGTCCATCCGACCCGTCAAGAGCATCATTCAGTCGCAACCCACCATCGAGGGAGCGGGGGTGAAGCTGCGCCGGGCGTTCGGTTTCGGGAACACCGGCGAATTCGACCCGTTCCTCCTGTTGGACGACTTCCGCAACGAGCACCCGCAAGACTACCTGGCCGGATTCCCGTGGCACCCCCATCGCGGGATCGAAACCATCACGTACGTCTTGAGCGGCACGGTGCAGCATGGCGATAGCTTGGGCAACCGGGGCTCACTCGGCGCCGGCGACGTGCAGTGGATGACGGCCGGCAGCGGCATCCTGCACCAGGAGATGCCGCAGGGGGATCCCCAGGGACGGATGCACGGGTTCCAGCTGTGGGCCAATCTGCCCTCCTCCCTGAAGATGACGCGGCCGCGCTACCAGGACGTCCTGGCGGGTGACATCCCGGAGGTGACGGAGAGCGACGGCACGCACGTTCGCGTCATCTGCGGCAGCTTCTGGGGCAAGAGGGGTCCCGTGGACGGCGTCGCCGCCGATCCGCGCTATCTGGACGTCTGGGTTCCGCCGCGGGTCCGCAGGACCCTGCCCGTCGAGTCGTCGCGCCATGCCTTCGCCTACATCTTTGAGGGCAGCGGCACGTTTCGCGACGCGTCGGCGCCACAGGCGGTCCGCACCGAATGGGTGGGGGATCCTGCCACCGCGGGTCGTGACGAAGCCGGCAATCGTTCTCTTGTGCTGTTCGACGGCGGTGACGAGATCACCGTCCAAGCCGGCGACGCCGGGATCCGGTTCCTCCTCGTCTCCGGCCGGCCGATCGGGGAGCCCGTGGCCTGGCAGGGGCCGATCGTGATGAACACCGAGGCAGAGCTACGCCAGGCGTACGCCGAGCTGCGGGACGGCACGTTCATCACGCAGGCCTCGGGAAAGTGACGCGGCGCATGCTTCGCGAGGTATTTCCTATGTAAAGGAAACTCCTCCGAGCGAGGTGCCGCATGACCCAGCGCCCTGTGTGTCTCTCCTCCCTGTCGACCCTGCTCGTCGTCCTCGCCCACACGGCCTCGGCACAACTCATCTCGATCAGGACCGTGCCGATCGCGCAGGGCGATCAGTTCGAGATCTTTCCCACTAACAACTTCGGCATGGGCGGCGTGTCGATCGCGCTGGCGGACACGCTGCTCGATGCGTTCGTCAACCCGGCGAAGGGCGCGCGGCTGGGCGCGGCGCGCTTTGTCAGCGCCCCCACGGCCTACGGGATCTCGCGCGGCGCGGGCGGAGGACGCACCCTGCCCCTCGCGGCCATGGCGCGCTCCGGCGCGTGGTACGGCGGGCTCTCGCTCGCGCTCCAGGAGGTCGACGCCAGCCAACCCCCGCACGACGGGGGCATCGTCCTCACCGAGCCTCCCCTGCCGTCGGTCGCGCCCGTGGCGCCCGCGCCGACCCTGCCCCCGCGACAGAACTCGTACGGGAACCAATACGCGTTCGCGATGCTGGGCAGGAAGGCGTCCGGTGCCGGGCTTTCGCTCGCGGGCAGCGCGCTCTGGGCCCGGCTCACCGGGGTCGACGGCGTCGATCTGCTCTACGCCGGCAGTACGGGGCTCAAGCAGTTCGGGCACGCGCTCGATCTCCGGCTGGGGCTGCTGAAGGAGTGGATGGGCGACCGGTCGCTCGAGGCGGTCGTGCTGCACAACCGGTTCGCCATGACGCACGACGTCGGCTACGTCGATCAGTTCTGGGATCCCGGGACGCAACAGTTCTCGGTGCGCCCCCGCCTGGAGCACAATCACGATCAGACCAACACCTGGGGGCTGCACCTCGTCTACGTGCGCCCGCTCGCGGCATCGGGATGGCGGGTCGGCTGGCTCGCGACGGTCAACCGCATGTCTCACCCCAAGCTGCCGGAGTACGAGCTCGCCAACGTTCCGGTCATCCCGCGCGACCCCGGACGCTCTTCTGCGTACAACATCGGCATCGGGTTCTCGAAGACACGCGGCCCTGCGGTGTTCGGCATCGACGCGATCTACGAGCCGATCTGGAGCTATACGTGGGCCGACGCGGCCTCGCCGGTCGCGACGACGCTCGGCGATACCATTCCCGTGGGCGGTAAGACCGTCGAGAATCGCTTCCGCTTCTCGAACGGGCTGGTCCGCATGGGGTTCAGTCGCGACGTGGAGCTCGGGCCGCTCGGCAAGGCGGCCGGCCTCCAGCTCGGCTTGATCGTGCGCTCGGTGCACTACCGGCTGGGACAGCATGACAACGTCCAAGCGGCCGCGCGCACACTGAACGAGACGTGGTTCGAGTGGACGCCGACGTGGGGGCTCAGCCTGCGGTTCCCGGATCTGGAGATCCGGTACCGCGGGCGCATCACTCACGGGACCGGCCGCCCGGGCGTGCAGCAGTCCCCCGTGTTCCTGGCCGGCCGGGACGCGGCCCTGGCGGCAGGCGGCATCCTCGTCGCGCCCACCGGCCCCCTGAGTCTTCAGGAGGTCGGCATCACCACGCATCAGATCTCCGTGTCGCTCCCGCTGCGCTAGAGGAGGTCACCATGACGCGACGCATGGTCAAATGGATTGGTCTCGGCCTGCTCGCAATCGGCGCCGGCTGCGACGGGGTCACGCCCCCGGAGACGCTGCCGCCTGCGATCGACGCCCAGCTGAGACAGGACCTCCAGCGCTGGGGCGTGGTCCCGATCGGACCGATGCCGGCCCAGAACGCGGGGCTGGTCGGACTCGGCCAAGCGCTCATGTTCGACGGCATCTTGAGCGGCAACCGCGACATCGCCTGCGCGACCTGTCATCTGCCGGCACAGCACGCGGCAGACGGGTTGGCCCTCGCCATCGGCACCGGTGGCACCGGGCTCGGTCCGTCGCGAGTGCTCGGCGCCGGGCGGCAGTTCGTTCCGCGCAACGCGCCCTCGCTCCTGAACGCCGGGCTCGGGCCGTTTTACCTGTTCTGGGACGGACGGATCTCACGCTTCGGCTTCGGCCCCGGCTCCAACGAGTTCATCACACCCGCGGGCGCGGCCCTGCCCCCAGGCCTGCCGAGCCTGCTCGCCGCGCAGGCGATGTTCCCCGTGGTGGAACGCCGGGAGATGCGCGGCGCGCCCGGCGACCGTGACGTGTTCGGGAACGTGAACGAGCTGGCGCAATTCGGCGACAGCCAGTTCGCCGAGATCTGGCAGGCGGTGATGCGGCGCCTCCTGGCGATTCCGGAATACGTGGCGATGTTCAGCGCCGCCTTCCCGGGCACGCCGGCGAGTCAGCTGGGCTTCCAGCACGCGGCCCAGGCCATCGCCGCCTTCCAGCTGCAAGGGCTCACCAAGACCGACTCGCCGTTCGATCGCTACCTGGGACGCGACGACGCCGCCTTGACCATCGAGCAGAAACGCGGCGCGGTGCTGTTCTTCGGCAAGGCCCAGTGCTCGAGCTGCCACAGCGGTCCATTCCTGGGCGGGCAGGGGTTCGCCAACACGGGGGTGCCGCAGATCGGCCCGGGGGTGGGGGCGGGGGCGCCGCTCGACCTCGGACGCGGTGGGCTCGCCGGCAACGACTTTTACAAATTCGCGTTCCGCGTCGGGCCGCTCCGCAACGTCGAGCTGACGGCACCGTATTTCCACGATGGCGCGTTTCCCACGCTGGAAGCCGTGGTGCGGCACTACAACGACGTGCCGACCGCCCTGCGGGAGTTCGACGCGTCGCAGCTCGCGCCGGCCGTCCGGGAGAGCTATCACGGCGACGATGCCACGATTACGGCGGTGCTCGGAACGCTCGACTTCCGGTTGCAGCGGCCGTTGGGTCTCACCGAGGCGGAGCTGCACGACCTCGTGGCATTCCTGCAATCGCTGACGGATCCCTCGGCGCGGGACCTGAGCGCCCTCATTCCCGCCAGGGTGCCGAGCGGGCTCCCGGTGCCGCGGTGAATCGGTTGACCTTGGGGGGTGGCCGCTAGTTGGACCGGAAGACTTCCCCAAACAGCTTGATCATCGCCGCCCACGATTCCCGGTCTGCGTCGGCGTTGTAGGCGAGGGCGTCCATGCCGTATTGGGCGGCGTCCGGATTGGTGAACCCGTGCTTGGCGCCGGGGTAGGTCACCACCTCGAACCGGGCACCCGCAGCCTGCATCTCCCGCTTGAACGCTTCCACCTGCTCGGGCGGGACGAACGGATCGGCACCGCCCCCGAGCACCAGCAGGCGGGCCTTGACCTTCCCCGGCTGAGCCGGCGCCTTGGTCGCGAGCGCGCCGTGGAACGTCACCACACCGGCCAGATCCGCGCCGGCGCGCGCCATATCGAGGACGACCGCACCGCCAAAGCAGTAGCCGATGGCCGCGATCCGCGTCGGATCGACGTGCGAGTCTCGCTTCAGCTGTTCGAGCGCCGCGTTGAATCGCGCCGCCACGATCGCCGGGTCCTTCGTGGCCTCGGTCGCGAACGCCTGCGCGTCCTGCGGATGGGTGGTCACCTTGCCCTTGCCGTACATGTCCAGCGCGAAGCCGACGTAGCCCGCCTCGGCGAGGCGTCGCGCCTGGTTCCGCGCATGCTGGTTGTGCCCCCACCACTCGTGCACCACGAGCACGCCGGGGCGCTTGCCCCGTGCGGCGTCGTCCCAGGCGATGAATCCCTGCAACACAGTCGCGCCCTGCCGGTATTCGATTTCCCGCGTCTTGACCTGGGTGCTGCGCGGTGCCAGCGAGACCCATACGGCCGCGAGCGCCAATACTACATATCGGGCGTGCATACCTCGTCCGCCTCCTCGATCACGCTTCCCCTTTGCGCCGTCCCATCCCTTCCTTCTGCCCCTCCGGCTTCCCTCCCGCCCCGTACACACGGTCACGACCCTCACCCTTGGCGTGGTACATCGCGGCGTCAGCGCTCGCGATCAGCTCCTCGGGCGTGTCGCCGTGCGCCGGATACTCCGCGGCGCCGATGCTCACCGTCGTCATCCCACCACCCTCGAACGCTTCGCCTGCCACCCGGGCCCGAATGCGCTCGGCCACGGCGAGCGCGGTCGCGATCGGCGCCTCGATCAGCATGACCACGAATTCTTCGCCGCCGTAGCGCGCCACGGTATCGACGCCCCGGGTCGTTTTCCTCAGGATTTCCGCCACCTTCACGAGCGCCGCATCCCCGGCGAGGTGGCCGTGCGTGTCGTTGTACTGCTTGAAGCGATCGACGTCCGCCAACAGCACGGAGAAGGTGCGCCGCAGGCGGCGCGACCGCTGCACCTCGTTGGCGAGCGTGCCCATCAGGTGCCGTCGGTTGTACAGCCCGGTGAGGGCGTCGGTGACGGAGAGTCGCTCCAGCTCCCCCTGCCCCTCCCGCTCGCGCACGCGAGCCACCAGGCTGCTAAATGCGCGCGTCAAGTATCCGACATCGCCGCTCCCGCCCGTCGGGAGCTCGACGGACAGATCCCCGGCCGCCACCTTGGCGGCGGCGCTGGTGAGCCGCTCGAGCGGACGCACGATGAGCACTCCCAGGACGTAGGCGATCAGCCACACGCCCGCGAGCAGGACGATGAGAATCAACAGCGTGACGTTCCGCAGCGCCGCCAGCTGGCGGAACGCTTCCGCCCGCGGCATCTCGGCGACCGCCGCCCACCGGAGCTGGGGTACCCGGCGCATGGTGCCAACCAGCTCCCGCCCGTCCGCGCGCTGGTACACCACGATCGCGCCTTCCTTGTCCAGCAGCGCTTGCGTCGTCGCGGGGGCGAGCTTGCCCCGCATCAGCTCCGCCGAGCTGAGGCGGGACCGCATCACCAGCTTGCCCTGGTCCGTCACGAGGTAGACGTCGCCCGTCTCGCTCGGGGCGAGCCGCTGCAGAATCTCGGCGACGGCGCGCAGATTGATCCTCGCCGTGAGCGCGCCGAGGAACCGCCCATCCGGCTCGCGGATCGGGACGGCGAGGGTGATCGCGGCTTTGCCGGCGCCCGCGTCCCAGTACGCCTCGCCCACGAGCGCGTCGCCGGTCCGGAGGGTGTTCAGCCGGTCCAGCAGCAGTTGCGCGCCGGTCCACCGGCCGCTGCTCGTCGCCGCACGCCCACGCGGGTCGACGGCCACTAGAGCTTCGTAGTCCGGGAAGCGCTCCCGCACCGACGTGAGATAGTCGCGCAGCCGGCCGAGTGCCTTGCCGTTCCCGCTTCCCTGGAGCCGGGGGAGGTTCTCCGATATCACATAGGAGCCGGCCGCCACCCGCAAGTCGTCCAGTTGTGCGTCAAGCCACTGATCCAGCTCGCGGGCCGCCTCAGAGCTCGCAATGCGCAGCGTCTGGTCGATCTTGTCGCTGAGCAACCGCTGGCTCCGCCGGTACGACGCCACCGTCATCACGAGGGTGGGAATCAGCGTCGTGAGCACCGCGAACAGCAGGATCTTGCTCCTGATGCTGTCGAGGTGCAGCGCGCGGAGCCGGCGTGCGATGGCCTCTTCCCAGACGGTCACAGGTCGGTTCCTGGTGGCATACAGCAAGATTGACCCTCGGACACCCACCGCCGCAAGTGAGGGCGGTCACGCCGCCATCAATCTAATCGGACGGCGGGCTCGCTAGCCCCAGCCCAGGCGTTCCCGGAGGGTGGTGATGTGCGCCGTGTGGTGACGGCCGTGCCACGCGTACTGCGCCAGCAGGTCGTCGACGCTGGGCGTGCCCCACTCCGGATGGCGCACCGTCCGCGCGAAGTCAGGCGGGCGGAGCGATCGGAGAAACAGCACCCAGCGGCGGTGCAGCGCCTCGAGCAGCTGCAGCGAGACGTCGATCGGCGCGGTGCGCGCTTCGGGCAGCTCGGCCCAGCGCGCCTCGTCGTACGTCTTGACGGTCGGCGTGTCTTCGGTGCAAGCCAGCTTGAACCGGGTGTAGGCGTTCAGATGGCTGTCCGGCACATGGTGGACGACCTGCCGAACGGTCCACCCACCGGGCCGATATGGTGTGTCGAGCTGGCCAGCCTCGAGACCGGCGACGGCCCGGCGCAGCTGGTCGGGCGCGGCGGCGATCTGCTCGATGCAGTCGGCCCGCTGGGCGGGCGTGAGCGTCGTGACCAGGGCGAAGCGGCCGATCGGGTAGCGCACGTCGTTCATGCCGGGCCTCGACTCAGCGCCGCTCGCGCCGCGGCGTCCGCTGCGTGGGAATCGGCAGCGTCACTTTGAACGTGGAGCCGCGGCGCACCGCCGACTCCACCTCGACCCGGCCCGCGAACATCTGCTCCGTGATTTGGCGGACCACGGTCAGTCCCGTGCCCGAGCCCGCGCCGAAATCCTGCGTGGTGAAGCCCGGCTCGAAGATCCGCTCGATATGCTCGGTGGCGATCCCCACGCCGTCGTCCTGCACCGCGAGGCGCAGCGTGGCGTCTACCAGACCGAGGGTGACCACGACCGGCGTCTTCCGCTCCTGGGAGGCCGCGACGGCGTTGCGGATGAGGTTGGTGAGCACCTGATATAGCGCGTTCGGATCACCCTGTAAAAACACGCCGCTCACGGCGATGACCCCCTGGAGCGCGATGCCGCGCTTGCGCGCCAGCGGCCGCTCCAGCGCCACGCACGACCGCACCACCTGCGCCGCGTCGAACCGCTCCGAGCGCGCGAGCCCGCCCCTGGCTCGATCCTGCATCGAGCGGAGAAACTCGATCGCCTGATCCATCCCTTCCCCTACACCCGCGAGCTCTTCGAGCAGCTCCGCCCGGAACGAGGGCTCCAGGAACTCCGCCCCGCGCACCAGATCCACGGACAGATCGAGGCCTGCGAGCGCCGCCGTCAGAGGATTGGCGACCTCGTGCGCGATCACGCTCGGCTGGCGGATCAGCTCAGCCAGGGCGTCCGGTTCCGCCAGGCGCGGTCGTGTGAGGGGAGGCGGCTGGTCCACGAGACCGAGACAGAGGCCCGCCAGCTCGAGCGTCATCCGCTCCCGGCTGCGGCGCTCGACACCGTC
>DATHGL010000428.1:0-6116 GCA_035317625.1 Gemmatimonadales bacterium
ATCGCCCAGGCCCTGGCGCGCGTGGGCGCCCACGTGGCGGTGCTGGGACGAGACGGCGCCAAGGCACAGGAGGCGGCGCAGTCGTTGGGGAGCGGTCCGGCACGCGGCTATGCGTGCGACGTGAGCGACGCCGGACAGGTGGAGACGACGGTCGCGTCGGTCGAAAAGGACTTCGGGCGCATCGACGTCCTCGTGAACAACGCGGGAACCACCCGCGACAATCTCCTGTTCCGCATCGGCGAGGACGATTGGGACGCGGTCATGGATACCAACCTCAAGGGGGCGTTCCTCGTGACCAAGCATGCGGCGCGGGGAATGATCAAGCGGCGCTGGGGCCGGATTATCAACATCACCAGCGTCGTCGGCATCGCCGGCAACAAGGGTCAGTCGAACTACTCGGCGTCGAAGGCCGGGCTGATCGGCTTCACCAAGTCGGTGTCGAAAGAGCTGGCGTCGCGGAACGTCCTCGTGAACGCCGTGGCGCCGGGGTTTATCGAGACGGACCTGACCCGCGACTTGAGCCCGGACGCCCGGGCCCTGCTGCTCGCGGCGATTCCGCTGGGGCGGTGGGGGCAGGTGGGGGACGTCGCCGCGGCGGTGCTCTTTCTCGCTTCCGACTTCGCGAGCTACATTACGGGTCAGGTGCTGGTGGTCGACGGCGGGATGGTGCTGTGATCTATTTCCCACACGCCCATTGAGGACACCCATGGCAATGGACATGAAGCAGCTCGAAGAGAAGGTCAAAGACATCATCGTCGAAGAGCTGGGGGTCGAGCGGGAGAAACTCGCGCCGGGCGCGAGCTTCATGGAGGACCTGGGCGCCGACAGCCTCGACACGGTGGAGCTCGTGATGGCCTTCGAAAAGGAATTCGACATCGATATCCCCGACGAGGAGGCCGAGAAGCTGCGGACGGTGGGGCAGGCGCTGCAGTACCTCCACGAGAAGATGGGGAAGTAACGAGATGACGCGTCGGGTCGCGATCACGGGCATCGGGCTCGTGACGCCGCTGGGCACGAACGTGCCGAGCACGTGGGACGGCCTCGTGGCGGGCCGCTCCGGGGCCGGGCCGATCACGCGGTTCGACCCGGTCGAGTTCCCCGTGAAGTTCGCCTGCGAGGTGAAGGGCTTCGACCCGGCGCGGTTTCTCGATAAGAAGGAGGTCCGCCGCTACGACTTGTTCGCGCAGCTCGCCATCGGGGCGGCGGAGGAGGCGGTGAACGACGCCTGCCTGGCGACCAACTGGAACAGTGTGGATTTGAAGCGGGTCGGCGTGATCCTCGGCACGGGGACCGGCGGGGTCGCCACCTTCGAAGAGAACTGTCGGGCCCTGTTCGAAAAGGGGCCGAGCCGCGTGTCGCCCTTCTTCGTTCCGATGTACATGCCGAACGTCGCGGCGGCGCTGATCTCGATGCGGTACCATGCGAAGGGACCGAGTTACGCCACGGTGTCGGCGTGCGCCTCGTCGGCGAATGCACTCGCCGACGCCGTCGCCCTGATCCGAGGCGGCGAGGCGGACGTCCTGATCGCCGGCGGCGCCGAGGCGGCGATCACGCCGCTCGCCGTCGCGAGCTTCGCCAACATGAAGGCGCTGTCCGAGCGGAACGACAGTCCCGAGACCGCCAGCCGCCCCTTTGACAAGGACCGCGACGGCTTCGTCCTGGCCGACGGGGCCGCAGTGCTGATCCTCGAGGAGTGGGACCACGCGCTTCGACGCGGCGCCAAGATCTACGCCGAGGTGGCGGGCTACGGCATGACTGCCGACGCCCATCACATCACCGCACCCGCCCCGGACGGCGCGGGAGCGCAGGAAGCGATGCGGCTGGCGCTGCGCGACGGCGCGATCCGGCCGGAGGAGGTGGCGTACATCAACGCCCACGGCACGTCGACGCCGTACGGCGACGCCGCGGAGACGGCGGCCGTCAAGGCGGTCTTCGGCCCGCACGCCAGGAAGCTCATCTTCGCATCCACCAAGTCGATGACCGGGCACCTGCTGGGCGCCGCGGGCGCGCTCGAAGCCGCGATCTGCGCGCTCATCGTCCAGACGGACGTCATCCCGCCGACCGTCAACCAGTTCACCCCCGACCCCGCCTGTGACCTCGATTCGGCCCCCAACAAGGCCGTGAAGCGGCACGTGGACGTGGCGCTCTCGAACTCGTTCGGATTCGGCGGGCACAACGTGACGCTCGCCATCCGGCGGGCCGCATGAGGCGATAGACGCCCATGACCGCCCGGGACCCAGCCCTCAGTCCCATCGCAGCGAAGGTCGAGCGGGCGGAACGTCTCACCCGCGACGACGCCCTCACGGTCTTCCAATCGAACGATCTCCTCGCCATCGGCCGGCTCGCCGACCAGGTCAACCGCCGCCGCAACGGCGACCGCGTGTTCTTCGCGGCGAACCAGCACATCAACCCGACCAACGTGTGCGTGCTGCGCAACACGTGCGTGTTTTGCTCCTTCGCGCGCATGCCGCAAGAGGGTGGAGCGTACACGCGCAGCCTCGACGACGTGTTCGCCGAAGCCGACGCCGCACGCGACAACCCCACCCGCGAGTTCCACATCGTGGGCGGCCTGCATCCCAAGCTGCGGCTGGCATACTACCTCGACATGTTCCGCGGCTTGAAGCAGCGCCATCCGGACGTCCAGATCAAAGCGCTCACCGCGGTCGAAGTGGCCCACCTCGCGCGCCTCGAGCGCCTCCCCGTCCGCGACGTGCTGATCGCCATGCGGGACGCCGGTGTCACGAGTCTCCCCGGTGGCGGCGCCGAAGTGTTCAGCCCCGCCGCGCGCGCCACCATCGCGGACAAGAAACTGTCGGGCGAGGAATGGCTGGCCGTGCATCGCGAAGCGCACCGCCTCGGCCTGCCGTCCAATTGCACGATGCTCTACGGCCACGTGGAGACGATGGCCGACCGCGTGGACCACCTGCTCGCGCTCCGGGCGCTGCAGGACGAGACGGGCGGCTTCCTCACCTACATCCCGCTCGCGTATCACCCCGACCACAACGAGCTGGGCGAAGCGCTCGGCCGGACCGGCACCGCGACGTCGGGGTTCGACGACCTGAAGAATATCGCCGTGGGTCGGCTCGTGCTCGACAACATCGCGCACGTCAAGACGCACTGGCCCATGGTGACACCGTTCATCTCCCAGGTGGCGCTCACCTTCGGGTGCGACGACCTCGAGGGCACCGTGGTGTTCGAGCGCGTCTATCACGAGGCCGGCGCCGGCACCCCGATGTGGCTGTCGTACGATCAGATCGTCGGGCTGATCCGCGGGGCGGGGAAGGAGCCGGTGGAGCGTGACTCGCTGTACCAGACGGTGCGCACGTTCGAGGATTGGATGCCGGGGCAGGCCTCGGTGCGCGCCCAGGGTCCGGAAGGCCCGACCTTCGCGATCGCCCACAGACCCCGGGCGCAAGCCCGGGGTGGCCGCAGACTGCCTGTGTCGTCTGGTGCCGTGGATGGTGCCGAATGAGACTCGGCCGGATCGGCTACATCAACTGCTACCCGGTGTACGGGGCGATCGACCGGGGCGTGACCCCGCTCGCGGCCGAGCTCGTCACCGGTACGCCGTCGGAGCTGAACGACCTGCTGGCGGCGGGCGAGCTCGACGTGTCGGTCGTCAGCGCCGTCGAGTACGCCCGTCACGCCCGCGACTACGTCCTGCTCCCCGACCTCGCCATCTCGTGCGACGGCCCGGTGCGCAGTGTCGCCCTGTTCAGCCGGCAGACGGTCGCCCAGCTGCACGGTCGGACGGTCCTGCTCACCGCCTCGTCGCGAACGGCGGTCGGGCTGCTGGAGCTGTTGTGTCGGGACCGCTGGAACGTGGACCCCCACTTCGCCCAGGCCCGCGCGGAGGCGGCCGATCTGGACGGCCTGGCGCAGCTGCCGCATGAGGCCGTCCTGGTGATCGGCGACGCGGCGCTGCTGCTGTCGGCGCAGCACCGCTATCCATACCGCTACGATTTGGGCGAGGAATGGAAGCGCTGGACCGGCCTTCCCTTCGTGTTCGCCGTCTGGGCGGCGCGCCGGGCCGCGAACCAGCGGGCGGTGCGCGCCGCGCACCGCAGCTTGCTCGCGGCTCGCGACTGGGGACTGGCGCACCTCGACCTGCTGGCCGAAACCGCCGCCCGCGCGACCGGGGTCGGCATCGCGGACTGCCGCAGCTATTTGGCCGGCCTCGACTACGCCTTGAGCGACCAGCATCTCGCCGGGCTCACCGACTTCTTCCGCCGGCTGGCCGCGCGCGGCCTCGTCCCCGACGGATCGCTCCAGTTCCTCCAGGTGGCGTGACCGTGCTCGACCGCTCCAGCCCCGAGTTCCGGTCCTACCTGGACCTGTACGAGCGGGCCTCGCTGCTCGAGCTGGGCGGCCTGGCCGACCAGGCGCGGTGGCGGCTGCATCCCGAGAACGTGGTGACCTACATCATCGACCGGAACATCAACTACACCAACGTCTGCGTGGCGGACTGCAAGTTCTGCGCGTTCTACCGGCGGCCGAAGCACGCCGAAGGCTACGTGCTGTCGTTCGAGGAGATCGGCCGCAAAATCGACGAGCTGAAGGCGCTGGGCGGGGTGCAGATCCTCATCCAGGGAGGCCACAACCCGTACATCCCGTTCTCGTGGTATCTGGACCTGATGCGCCACATCAAGCGGCATCATCCGATCCACATTCACGGGTTCTCGCCGTCGGAAGTGGACTTCTTCGCTGGGCGCTTCGGGATGTCGATCGAGGAGGTCATCCGCGAGCTCGTCGCCGCCGGGCTCGATTCGATCCCGGGTGGGGGCGGGGAGATCCTGGTGCAGGAGATCCGCGACCGCGTGGCCCGCAAGAAGGCGGGCGCCGACCGCTGGCTCGCGGTGATGGAGACGGCCCATCGTCTCGGGCTCAAGACCTCGGTCACCATGATGTACGGCCTGGGGGAGACGCTCGCCGATCGCATCGAGCACCTGTTCCGTGTGCGGGACGTCCAGGCGCGGACGGGCGGCTTCACGGCCTTTATCTGCTGGCCGCTGCAGCCCGAGCATACCGAGCTCGCCCATTTCGTAAAGACCGACGCGGTGACCTACCTCCGCACCCAGGCCATCGCCCGCATCGTGCTCGAGAACGTGCCGAACATCCAGGCGTCGTGGGTGACGATGGGGCCGAAGATCGGCCAGGTGGCGCTGCGCTTTGGCGCCAACGATTTCGGGTCGCTCATGATGGAGGAGAACGTCGTGTCGGCCGCGGGCACGACGTGGCGGATGACGCTCCCCGAGATGCAGCGGCTCATCGCCGACGGGGGCTACGTGCCGCGCCAGCGCCGCCAGGACTACAGCGTCATCGACGAGGCGGCGTGACGTGGCCGATGTGCTGATCCTCGTCGGCTCCGACAGTGACAAACCGAGGATCGAGCCCGCCTTCGACATCCTGAGCAAGGCGGGCGTTTCATACGAGTTCCACGTGTCTTCCGCCCACCGGCAGCCCGACCAGACGAGACAACTGGTGTCCGATGCCCGGCCCCGGGGGTTCCGGGTGATCATCGCCGGGGCGGGCCTGTCCGCCGCGCTGCCGGGATTCGCCGCGTCGCTCACCGATCTCCCGGTCATCGGCGTTCCCTTCGCGGTCGGCCCCCTGAACGGGCTCGACGCGCTGCTGGCCACCGCGCAGGTGCCGCCCGGCGTGCCGGTGGCGTGCGTCGGCATCGACAACGCCAAGAACGCGGCGTACCTCGCGATTCGCATGCTCAAGGCCTGAGATGCGGGTCGGCATCGGATACGACTCGCACCGCTTCGCTAAAGGCCGCAAGCTCATCCTCGGGGGTGTCACCATCCCCCACCCGCGGGGCCTGGCCGGTCACTCCGACGCGGATGCCGTCGCCCACGCGCTGACCGACGCATTGCTCGGCGCCGCCGCGCTGGGCGACATCGGCACGCTGTTCCCCGACTCGGACGCCCGCTGGAAGAATGCCGACTCGCTGGTCCTCCTGAATCAGGCGTATCTCAAGGTGGTGGAGAGCGGGCGGCAGTTCGTGAGCGCCGACATCACCGTCATCGCGGAGCGACCCAAGCTCGGGCCCTACCTGGACCAGATGAGGGAGAAGCTCGCGGCCGCGCTCGTCTCCGGCCCGTCGTACCTGT
>DATHGL010000429.1:0-9786 GCA_035317625.1 Gemmatimonadales bacterium
CCCTCGCCGAGCAGCTCGAGCGGCTCCAGGCGGGCGGGGCGAGCGCCGCCGCCGGTCCGCTCGCGCAAGAAGCCAAGGAGCTGGCGCGCCAGTTCGAGGCGGGTCGCCTCGACCAGCGGACGCTCGAGCGCCAGCAGCGGCTGTATCACCGGTTGCTCGACGCCGGACGCACGCTCTCGAACGACGAGCCCGACGAGCACAAGGAGCGGATCAGTCGCTCGGCGACGGGGGACAGTGTCCACCTCCCCGACGCCCTGAAGGCCGGCGCGACGGGCGCGGGCCCGCGGCTCCGCTACCCCACGTGGGACGAGCTCCAGGGGCTCACCCCCGAGCAGCGTCGCCTGGTGCTGGAGTATTTCCGGAGACTGAATGCACCCCCCTCCCGGCTGCCTTGAGTCCGCGGGCGAACCCGCGACTCGGCGCTTCCCGCGGCTAGAGCCGCGCGTTCGGGGCCGGGGCCGGTCGTTGCTAGCCGTCTGCACGGTGGTGCTCCTGGCCGCCCGCTCGCTGCCGGCCCAAGCCATCGGCCAGGGTTTTGCGCTCGAGCGCGCCGGCCAATACGAGCAGGCGGCGAGCGTCTACTTCGCCGCCCTGCGGGCCGATCCAACGGGCCTCTCGGCGCTGCTCGGTCTCGAGCGTGTGCTGCCGCCGCTCAATCGCCTCGCCGAGCTGCTGCCCGTGGCGCAGCGCGCCGTCGCGGCGCGTCCGACGAACGTGGCCCTGCGGGCCGTCCTGCTGCGCACCTACGTCGCGCTGAACGAGTCCGACAGTGCGGGGGCGGTGGCCCTGCGCTGGGCCGCGGCCGCACCGCGCGACGACGCCCCATATCGCGAATGGGCCATCGCGCTCGAGAACGCCCACCGCCGCGCGGCGGCGCGCGACGTGCTGGTCGCCGGCCGGCGCGCGCTCGGCCGTCCCGGCGCGTTCGGAATCGAGCTGGCGGAGCTGAGCCAGCTTTCGGGCGATTGGGAAGGCGCGGCTCGGGAATGGGCCGGGGCGCTCGCGGACGCGCCGGCGCAGCTCCCCAATGCGACGAGCGAGCTGGCCGAGGCTCCCGAGCCGCAGCGCGAGCGCATGGTGCGCCTGCTGCTCGCGGGGGAGCCGGCGGCCATCACGCGCCGGCTGGCGGGCGAGCTGCTGCTCGCCTGGGGTCAGGCACCACGCGCGTGGACGGTGTTCGAGTCGGGCGTCGCGACGCCGTCCTTCGACGCCGCTGCGGCCCTGCGGCGCTTCGCCGACCTCGCCGGCGCGCGCGGCACGCCGGAGGCCCGGCGGGTGCAGGGGCTCGCGCTCGCGCGCTACGCCGACATGGCGCCGGAGCCGGCCGCGGCTCGAGCTCGGGCCGACGCGGCGCGCGCGTTCATCGAAGCCGGGGACCGCGCTGCCGCGCGCGACGTGATCGAGCGCGTGGCCCGGGACTCGAGCGCGCCGCTCGATGCGCAGCAGTTGGCGCAGAGCGCCGTGGTGGAGGCCCTGATCGACGCGGGCCAGCTCGACGAGGCGGCGCAGCAGCTCGCGACCAGCGGCCGCCTGTCCGCTGATGCTCGCGCGTGGCTGCGCCTCCGACTCGCCCGCGCGCGGATCGGGCAGGGAGATCTCGAGCGCGCCGAGGCGACGCTGCAGGGCGACTCGAGCGTCGAGGCGCTCGCCCTCGCCGGCTGGGTCGCCCTGTATCGCGGGCGGCTCGGCGACGCGCAGCGGCTGTTTCGCGCCGCCGGGCCCTATGCCGGCGACCGGCGCGACGCCACGGACCGCAGCGAGATGGTGGCGTTGTTGCAGCAGGTCCCAGTCGACTCGTTGCCCGAGCTGGGCGGGGCGTTGTTGCTGCTCGCGCGCGGTGACTCGGCGCGCGCCGTCGAGGCCTTGCGCCTTGCGGCTCGACGCCTGGGAACGGGGCAGGGCGGCGGTGGGCGGCCGGATGTCCTGCTCGTGGCCGGTCGCGTGGCCGCGCGGCTGGGCCCGGCGCCGCAGCAAATCGCGCTGAGCCTATTCGACGAGGTCGTAAAGACCGGCGGGCAGGGCGCGGCGGCTCCGGCGGCGGAGCTCGAGTGGGCCCGGCTGCTCGTGCGGCGGCAACAGACGGGCGAGGCGATCCAGCACCTCGAGCACCTGATTCTGTCGTATCCGGGCAGCGCCGTCGTGCCGGAGGCGCGCCGCGAGCTCGAGCGGGCCAAGGGAGCGATTCCGAAGTCATGAAGCGGCGGGAGTTCGTGCGGGCGGTCGGGCGGACGGCCGGACTGGCGGTCGGAGGGACCCTGCTCGGCTTCCGTCCGCCCGTCCTCCCGTCCGCCCTTCCGTCGCTTCTGATCCCGATGGACGACGCCCAGACCGATCACCTGAAGGCGTACGGGGTGACGTACCGCGTCGTGCAGGCGGGGATCACGGCGGAGTGGCTCCTGAACTACCGCGGCGGGTCGTTCCTCGTGCCCGATGGCGCGGCGATCCGCCGCGATGCCACGCTCGCGGGGGTGACCTTCGAGTCGGCGGACGACGCGCGGGTGACGGCCATCCGCGGCGAGATCGCAGCGAGCAATATGGACGCGGTGCCGCTCGAGAAGGCCCCCAAGGTCGCCGTCTACGTGCCGCCCAATGCGCCGCCGTGGGACGATGCCGTCACCATGGCGCTGCAGTATGCGGGGATCGCGTTCGACAAGGTGTGGGACTTCGAGGTGGTGGGGGGCAAACTGGCGAGGTACGACTGGCTGCACCTGCATCATGAGGACTTCACCGGGCAGTACTCGAAGTTTTACCTGATCTACGCCGGCGCGCCGTGGCTCGCCGAGATGGTGCGGTTCAACACTGATGCCGCGACACGGCTGGGCGTGGCCACGGTCCCCGACTTGAAAAAGACCGTGGCCCGGCGGATCCGCGACTATGTGGCGAACGGAGGATTCCTGTTCGCGATGTGCACGGCGACCGAGACGATCGACCTGGCGCTCGCGGCGGAGCACGTGGACATCGCCGCGGCGTTCGCCGACGGGACGCCGCTCGACCCCGAGGCCGATCGCCGGCTGGACTGGTCCAAGGCCCTCGCGTTCACGGGCGCCCACCTGGAGCCGAACCCGCAGGTCGCGAGCTTCTCCGACATCGACGGGCATCAGGTGAATGCCGGCCCGCGCCGCCAGCCGCTGGGGGGGTTCAAGCTCTTCAACTTCAGCGCGAAGATCGACCCGGTGCCGACCCTGTTGGTGCAGAACCACCGTCAGGTGATCCCCGACTTCTACGGGCTCACCACGTCGTTCCGGCGCGACCGGCTGAAGCCCAGCGACGTCGTGCTCGGCGATGAAGAGGGCGCGCCCTGGGTCAAGTACATCAACGGCGAGCACGGAAAAGGCACCTGGACGTTCTTCGGCGGGCACGACCCGGAGGACCAGCAGCACCAGATCGGCGATCCGCCGACCGACTTGTCGCTGCACCCGCATTCCCCGGGCTACCGGCTGATCCTCAACAACGTGCTGTTCCCGGCGGCCAAGAAGCGCGAGCTCAAGACGTGAGCGTCGAGCGCCTGGCGCCCGCCGTCCGCGAGCTGCTGCGCGCCGAGATCGCGAGCGCTCGCGGGCGGGAAGTTTCGTTCGTCGCGCGCTTCGACGCGAACGGCCTGATCGTCGACGCGCGGGTCGTCGCGCGGGGGACGGTCGACGCCGTGCTCGCCCTGCCGGGGATCGCCGTGCGGGGCGAGCTGCTGCTCCACAACCATCCGAGCGGCGTGCTCGAGCCGTCGGGCGCGGACCTGAGCGTGGCGGCGCGACTGCACGACGGCGGCGTCGGGTTCGCTATCGTGGACAACGACGTGACCGACTGCTACGTCGTGGTGGAGTGCCCGCGGCCGCGCGCCACCACCCGGATCGACCCGATCGACGTCGCGGCGCAGCTGTCACCGAGCGGGCCGGTGGCCCGCTCGCTGGGCAGCTTCGAAGACCGTCCCAGCCAGCGCGACATGGCGGCCTACGTCGCGGACCTGTATAACGACGGCGGCGTGGGGATGCTCGAGGCCGGGACCGGGGTGGGAAAGTCGTTCGCCTATCTGGTCCCGGCCCTGGTCTGGGCGCGCGAGAACGGGGAGCGGACCGTCGTCTCCACCAACACGATCAATCTCCAGGAACAGCTCGTCGGCAAGGATCTGCCGATTCTCGCGCGTGCGCTCGGCTCCGGGGACCACTCGCCCACATTCGCGCTGCTCAAGGGGTGGCGGAACTACGTCTGCCTGTCCCGACTCGAGCAGGCCCGCGAGCAGGAGGACTCGCTGTTCGAGGACGAGCGGCGGGCGGAGCTGGATGGCCTCGCCGCGTGGGCCGCCCGGACGAGCGACGGCTCGCTCGCCGACCTGCCCGACGAGCCGAGCGGCGACGTCTGGGACGCAGTCGCGGCGGAGTCGGACCTGTGCACACGCCTCAAGTGTCCGCATTTCGACCGCTGCTTCCTGTTCCAGGCGCGACGGCGCGCGGCGGAAGCGGACGTGGTCGTCGTCAACCACCATCTGCTCGCATCTGATCTCGCGGTCCGCATGGCGTCGGACAACTGGCAGGAAGCCGCGGTGCTGCCGCCATACCGCCGCCTGGTGCTCGACGAGGCGCACCACCTGGAAGACGTGGCGGCGATGCACCTCGGCGCGCAGGTGAGCATGTTGGGCGTGCAGCGGTTGCTGTCCCGGCTCGAGAAAAACGGTCGCGGGCTGCTGCCCGCGCTGCGCTCGGTGCTGTTCGGCCGCCACGATCTCCTGTCCGCGGCGAGCCGCGACCTGGTGCAGCAGGGTCTGGTGGACGCGCTGACGGCGGCGCGCCGCGCGGCGGACGACGTGTTCGCCCGGTTGGCGCGGCGGCTCGAGGGCGAGCCCGGCTCCGCCCCGGTGCTGCGGCTGCGCGATGAGTTCCTCGAGGATGCGGTGTGGGGCCAGGGGCTGGGCGTGGCACTCGACAATCTGCTGCTCGCGTTCTCACGGCTCTCCGAGGGCGCGGCGACGATCGCCGACCGGTTGACGCTCGACGATCCGTCGGAGCGGCGCGCGCAGCTCGTCGGCGAGCTGCGTGGCGTGGTGCGGCGACTCGACGCCGCAGCCGCGGGCCTCACGGCCGCTCTGCGTCCGCCGGCGGGGGGCCCCGCCGCGGTTCGCTGGCTCGAGCGGCGCGGGCGCAAGGTTGCGAACCTCTCCCTCGCGGCGGTCCCGCTCGATCTGGCACCCATCCTCAAGGAGAATCTGTTCGACCGGATTGAAACCGTGGTGCTCACGAGCGCCACGCTCGCGGCAGGCGGCGACTTCAGCTATCTCGAGGAGCGGCTCGGGCTCGACCTGCCGCCGACGCGGACGAAGGTGCGCGAGATTCACGCATCGCCGTTCGACTACGCCTCGCAGTGCCTGTTCGGGATCCCCACCGACTTCCCGGAGCCGCGCGACGACGAGGCAGGGCACGGGGCCGCCGTGGCGCGCGTGCTGGTGGAGCTGGCCCACGCGTCGGACGGCGGCATGTTCGTGCTGTTCACCAGCCATGCGGCGCTGCGCCGGGCGGCGGACGCGGTGCGCGACTCGATCGGGGGCCGCTGGCCGCTGTTCGTGCAGGGCGAGGGTCAGCGCGACCATTTGCTGCGCCGCTTCCGGGAGGCGGGCTCGGGGATCCTGCTGGGCACCGATTCGTTCTGGGAGGGCGTGGACGTGCCGGGGCGCGCGCTGCGCGTGCTCATCCTCGCCAAGCTTCCCTTCAAGGTGCCGAGCGAGCCGCTCACGGCCGCGCGGCTGGAGCGGCTGGAGGCGCGCGGCCTGAACGGGTTCGCGCACTACCTGGTCCCCAACGCGGCCCTGAAGCTCAAGCAAGGGTTCGGGCGGCTGATCCGCAGCCGGGGGGACGTGGGCGCGGTGGTGCTGCTCGACCGGCGGGTCGTCACAAAGCGTTACGGCGCGATGATCCTCGAGGGACTCCCCCGGGCGACGCGCGTGGTGGGCGACTGGGCGGATGTGCGGGGCGCCTGCGAGGAGTTCTTCGCGCGGCACGGGATTGGCGCGGAGGCGGGGGCGGTGGAGGGCGGCAAAGGCCGGTGACGGGTGGGAGGAGGCGGTGACGGACGGCCGGGTCGCAGGGTAAATTCTTGAGGCGTCTCACGCGTAATACAGTGTGAGGAGACGGCGTGACCCAGTTCAGCAAGCGGTTGGCGGCGCTGCCCAGCTACCCGATGGCGGAGATCCCGGCGATCAAGCGCCGGCTCCTCGAGCAGGGTGTCGACGTGATCGACGTCGGGGCGGGGGACGCCGATTTCGCGCCGCCGGAGGTGGCGGTGGACGCGCTGGCCCGCGCCGTCCGCGACCCGGGGATGAGCCGCTACGCGTTTCAGCTGGGTCTCCCCGTGTTCCGCGAGGCCGCCGCGGCGTACATGAAGCGACGTTTCGGGGTGCGCGTCGATCCCTTCACCGAGCTGCATCCGCTCATCGGCTCGAAAGAGGGGATCGCGCACCTCGCGATGGCGCTGCTCGACCCGGGCGACGTGGCGATCGTCCCCGAGCCGGGGTACGCGGTCTACGAAGGTGGCACCGTGCTCGCGGGCGCCGAGCCGTATCGCTGCACCCTGGCACCGCGCACGGGGTTCCTGCTCGAGCTGGACGACCTGCCGGCGGACGTGGCGCGGCGCGCGAAGCTCGTCTACCTGAACTACCCCAACAATCCGACCGCCGCGGTCGCGGACCGCGCGTACCTCGAGCGCACCGTCGCGTTCTGCCGCACCCACGGCATCGTGATCGCGTATGACAACCCGTACTGTGAGATCACGTTCGACGACTACGTGGCGCCCAGCATCTTCGAGATCCCGGGCGCGCGCGAGGTGGCGGTCGAGTTCCACTCGCTGTCGAAGACGTTCTGTATGACGGGATGGCGGCTCGCGTGGGCGGCGGGGCGACCGGAGCTGATCGCGGCGCTGGGGCGCGTGAAGAACTACGTGGACACGGGAGCGTTCCTGGCGGTGCAGGCCGCGGGCGCGGCGGTGCTGCCTCACGCGGAAGCGCTGGCGCGCGGCTACGTGACGCGCTTCAAGGAGCGGCGCGATGCGATGCTGCCGGTGCTGCGCGCCCAGGGGTTCGAGCCCGCGACGCCCGAGGCGACCATGTACGTGTGGGTGCCGCTCCCCGAGGGCATGGCGTCGGCGGCGTTCGCGCGGCGCGCGCTCACGGAGGCGGGGGTGGTGACGCTCCCCGGAAGCGGGTTCGGCGCGGGCGGCGAGGGGTTCTTCCGCATAGCGCTCACGGTCGGCACGCCGCGGCTGGTCGAGGCCGCCGAGCGGCTGGGAAAGGTGCTCACCGCTGTTTGAGATCCGGAGACCCTCGCTCGAGTTTCGGCGGCTCACCTGGGTCGTCAGCGCCGTGGTGCACGTGGCGATCATCGTCCTGGCGTTCACCGGATCGTGGCGGATCGACCGGCGCCAGAGCCTGATCACCATCATTCCGCCGCGGGCGCCCCGTCCGCCCGAGCTCCCGCCGTTCGGCGGGACGCGACGCGGCGTGGGTCCGAGCGGGGGGCTGGGTCGGCCGCTCCCGAGTGCCGCGGTGCCCGATACGACGCCGCCCGTCCCGGCGCCGGTCGGCCGGCCCGACAGCACGCTCGCGGCGAGCCCGGCGTCCGTCGGCCCGCACATCGTCACGCCGCCGCAGGTCGGCGACGGCCGGCTCTGGGTGATGCCGCGCCCCGCATTGCCGGGCGAAGTCGCCGACGCGCTGTATCTGCCGCAGGAAGACCGCGACTCGACTGTCGTGCGCCGCCTCCGGGCGATGGTCGACTCGCTCAACGTCTTCATCGACCAGGACCAGCGCTCGCGCCAGCGGCCCACCTGGACGGCGGACGTGGCCGGCAAAATGTTCGGCATCGATTCGCAGTTCATTCACGTCGCGGGAATCAAGATCCCGACGGCGGCGCTGGCGTTGCTGCCGATCAGCCTGCCGCAGGGAAACTACGACGAGCAGAGGCGCGCCCGTCAGCTGGACGAGATGCGGCAGGACCTGATGCAGGCGGCGCGGCGCACGGAGACCCTGCACCTCTTCAAACAGTACGTGCGGGACATGCGGGCGCGGAAGCAGGCCGAGCGGGACGCCGAGCGCCGGGCGCGGGGGGATACGACGCAGGTGAAGACGGATTCCGTCAGCGCGGTGCCGTAGTTGGTCTCGCCATCGAAACATCCGCGGAGTCTGTGATCGTGTTGTTCGCGCCCTGAGAGGGCGCGCTCGGCTGGGAGTGCGTCCTTAAGGACGCACCACACGCCGAGCCCGGGCTCTCAGCCCGGGGACCACGCAGTGCCAGCTCCGGGTGTCGTTCGTCCTGCCCCCGAATGTATCGAATCGCGCGTTTCACGTCGCGAATCCCCAACGAACGAAGATCGTAGCCGGTCGCCCATTGCAGCTTCGCGCGGGGCATCACTCCATCCCGATTCGCGATTCTCGCACTCGCGCCTTTGAGGCCCTGGACTAAACGCGGGATGTCGACGTGAGGCGGCAGCTCCAGGACGAGATGCACGTGGTTGCGAACGATGCCGAGCCCGAGAATTCTCGTGACGTGCCGACTGGCAATCTCTGGGAGCACCCGTCGCAGAAACTCCGCGGCCCCGGCGTGGATGAGCGGTAGGCGCCGGAGAGTCGTCCAGGTGAGCAGCGCGTAGAGGCGTACCGGCATCGACCGAAGATGAGCCCGACATCTCTTGTTCCAGGATCGTTATTCGGCTACCTGGATCGTTATTCGGCGCAACGGACCTCCTCCGCGCGCCGTTCCGTTGTTCAGCCCGGGGGTTTTCGGACCGCCGCCTCGAGCCTGCGCAGCGCCGCGTCTTTTCCCACCACATAGAGCAGCTCGTTCACCGGCTCCGACACCGTGCCGCCCGTCAGCGCGATGCGGATCGGCTGGAACACCTTCCCCGCGGGGACGCCGCGCTCTTCGGCGAGCGCGCGCAGCCGTTGCTCGAGCCGCTCCGGCGTCCAGTCCGCGTCCTTGAGGACCGGGATAGTCGCCTCGAGCGCGGACTTGTAGCCGGCCGGATCCTTCGCGATCTCCTGCTTTGCCTTCTCGTCGAGGACGACGTGCTTCGCATCGAGTCGCACGACGACCTGCTGCGCCACGTCGAGCGTGGTGCGGGAGCGGGTTTTCACCGCCGCGATCGCCTTGAGCACCGCCTCCCGGGTGCCGTTCAGCCCGAGCTCTTCGAGCTGCGGCGCGACGAGCGGATACAACTCCTCGGCCGAGCTCGCCGAGAGATACTGCCCGTTCATCCACTCGAGCTTGGTCATGTCGAAGATGGCGCTCTTTTTCTGAATCCCCTCGAAGGAGAAGAGCTGGACCATCTCGTCGAGCGTCATGATCTCGCGGTCGCCACCGGGGCTCCAGCCGAGCAGGGCCAAGAAGTTGCGCAGCGCCGCGGGGAGGATGCCCATGTGCTGGTAATCGCCGACGGCCGTGGCGCCGTGGCGCTTGGAGAGCTTCTTGCCGTCGGGTCCGTTGATCATCGGCACATGGCCGAACACCGGGAGCGGGGCACCCCCGCCGATCGCGCGGTACAGCGCGATCTGCTTCGGCGTGTTGGAGATGTGATCGTCGCCCCGCAGCACGTGGGTGATCTGCATGTCGAGGTCGTCCACGACCACGGCGAGGTTATAGATCGGCGTTCGGTCGGAGCGGAGAATGATGAAGTCCTTGACGTCTTCGCCCTGGAAGGAAATGCGCCCGTGCACCGCGTCGTCCCAGGCGATCTCGCCCGGGGGGATGCGAAACCGGATCGCGCCCCCGTCCACGTACCCTTTCCCCTCGGCGAGGAGGCGGTCGGCGACTT